>JAAZBV010000029.1 GCA_012513605.1 Desulfatiglans sp.
CAGCAGCCAGAACAGCACTGCCGCACCCACCAAGAACAAGCCAAAATGTACCAAAGAACTCAGCGCTATACCTCTTCATACTTCCCTCCTTGAATTATGTTGATTAATAAAATACCCTGCTAAGACAAGGGTACAAATAACGCTAACCTACATAAAATACCACAGTTAAATGACATGCAATCAATTTTTTTCGTCCCCTCTACCAACCGTCGCGACCTTTGTTTTGAGGCTCAGTTTCTGATCGCATTTTTTACTGAATGACCACAGACTTAATAAAAGCAAGCATATCCGCATCCACCTGCTTAAAAACATCCTCTGCAGAGTCGGCAATAATGACTACACCAGTATTATTATAAAGGATATAACAAAGATAAACCCTGTGAGGGATGCCCGATTTTTTATACCTGGCCTTATATACCACAGAATGCTGGTCAGATGAGTAATCAGGATATCCGCCAAGGAGATTCCACGTTATCTTTAAAGACTTTTCTATATCCTCCAACCCTTTCATTGCATATGCAGCGGCATTCATCGATTTCGGAACCTGTTCATAGATAAGGGATATGACAGGCTCAGATAGCACACCTTTTTTGCCAATGATCTTTTCATGTTTAAAAACCAGAACACCTTTTTCACCTTCACCAGGGGCGGTATCTTTAACAAGGTTCCAGACCTTCTCATCCGGTTTTGTAAAGATAATCCTGTTACCAAATGCATCTATTGAGGTTTGTGCCCATGCAAAACCAGAAGATAAAAAGAAAAGAATAGTAATAATAGCTGTCTTCATTTATATTCCTCCTTGAGTTAAATGTACATCATCTATTTTGTAATTGCGATTGGAGCTTTTTCCTTCGCCTTATCAGGCGGATCCAACATTTTAATGCCTGAGCAAATACCGATTTCGATGTCGATATAAATTTCGATTTCGATTTGGAGTCAGATATCGTCCGATAATTGTCGTCTCTCGTTCCCATGGTCCCCCGTGGGAATGCCTGCCTTGACGCTCTGCGTCATATCGGTTGATCTTATCTTTTCTGACCTGTCATAAGAAATATTGTGAACCGCCCCATTTCTCCCTTACTGGTCGGTTTCATGACTTCTGCAGCGGTAATATCCTGTATATTTTCAAACCCTGCCTCTACAAAAACCTCCCGCATAGCAGCCCGGTCAAATCCGGAATGGAATACCCCTGTTTTATCATCATGAAAAAGGCCATCATCCAGATCCAGGTCAGCAATGCACAGATAACCGCCAGGGACAATGATACTTTGAAATTGATAGAAAAGAGGTTTCAGCTCCTTAACATGATGCAGGGTCATGTTGCTCATAACAAGGTCATATGACCCGCTAAGTGTATCACCCCTGTCAAGATCAAGGAATAAGGCTTTAATCCCACCATGCTTCAAGTCATTGATCCTCTTATTAAATATACCCAGCATCCCCTGTGAACTGTCAACGCCAGTAATGGAATGAACAAGGGGCTGGAGTTGAAAGGTCAATAACCCAGTGCCACAGCCAAAGTCCATAACATCCATTTCATGGGTTAAGATGATCTGTTTTGTTATGGCAGAGGCAACATCCTTTGCTAGCTTGACCCTTACAGGATTTTCATCCCATGAGTCAGCCTCTTTATCAAAGTCCCGCCTTTGAGAATTCATTATATTTCGTTCCCTGCTTATAAAAAATACTGTGTCAATGCTGTACATTTGTTAAAACAGTGTGTATTATTTCCATATCAACTGTGGAGGTCAGACACGCATTGCCATCAGACACCCACCCATTACTTTTCAGATCATTCGTATTCATCTAAGTATTGTTTTTTTAGAAATGCACGATTTTCACGCTCAAAGTTGTTCAAGTCAGTATCATTAATGGTTTTATTAACATCAGGTTGATACCATCTGCCATACTTTCTATATAAATCGAAGAAGGCTTTCCATTTTGCATAGTAAAACCTGTCATCCTCATCATAAGTTGCCTTTGGTTTTGGTCCATTACCCACCTTGCCTAAAATAAAAGCATCACCGTGTCGGGCTGTAATCTCATTATACAACCATGTAGCAATATATTTTTTTAAAGGCTTCTTATTCATTTTTTCCACTTCCTGCGGAAACATGTCTCGCCATGGGCCAATTTCTCTCTCGACAAGTGAATCCAGCATCTCGTCAGTATATTTTATCCTATCCCCTTTATAAGGAGATGGTAGTCTGAAAAAGTATTCATCGTGAAAACCGAGCCACTTGCCCATGTTAATGACAATATCCTTATCAGGCTCCCAATCCTTAAAGTTCCAAACAATTTCATCATTTGAGATCCACTCTACATTTTCTGGGTATGATATTTGGATTTTGTATTTTTCGGAAAAATTTATTATTTTTTGTCCGTCAAGCTTGAAATCCTTAATATTTAGTAGATTTTTAACCGATATTCTAGCCTTACCAATTGGTCCTTTCCATAGAGCACCGGTTCTTACGATATACTGCAATTGCTCGATATCTACGAAATCTTCAATCCAAAAAGCATTTCCTGCATTATAGGTACAAATAATTTTTATATTTTTTTTTGGCTCCCAGATTACAGGCCATACAACATAACCAGGGTAATTAAAGTCTTCATGATTGTGTAATCCAAATAATCTTTCTTCCCAGGTTGATTCTCGAATCATGATAACCTTTGTCGACACACTCTTATCGTCGACCTTTACCTTGAATGAACTCGCCATTTCTGCATCATATCTTGAATCAATAATAGGAAAACCTATCAATCGTGTCAGTTCTTTGTCGGAGTGCGACTGCATCGTAAAAGAGCATCTTACATTATACTCTCCGTAATCTGTACGTTCGATTTGAACTGTTTCTTCATCCATGGAGATATCTGATTCTTGTGTAGCGGAGAGTTTCAGTGAGGAGATATTGTTTGCAGATATATCACCCGATATCGGTACTGGAGTATTGCCCTGATTATAGACAACCAGAATGTCTGCTGACGCATTCACCTCTAGGACAAAAAGCATCAAAATCAGCAAAGGAGTTCGAAATCTCATATTATCACACCTCCAAGTATCTGTGATTATACCTATATCATGGTATAAATATATTTACAGTCTTTTCGCCTGTTTTGAAACGATACATCCTATTACTAACCGATATTCCACCCGAGACAAAAAAACTTCTTTAATTTCCCTTCTTAATATGTTTCAACAGACGGGGATAGAATTCAGGACTGTGTTGTATACCTGTGGTTCGATCTTCATATACCTTATCACTTTTATCCGGATCAATAATACAAATAAGAGGTAATGGAATCTCATTTAGATCAAGGGCTGTACGATGCCATTCAGTGCTTTTATCCGCATTAGAAAACCACAGGACAAAGTTATTTTCAAGCAAGCTCTTTACAGGCGGCTTCTCTGATTCAAAGACCTGCGTTAGCATGTATCTGCATTTACCGCAGTCATCTCTTCCAACAAAGAGCAATATCTTCTTTTTTTCAGACATTGCCTTGTAAAAGGCTGATTGTGCAGTTTTTTCCCATTTTAATTCTGTGGCATAAGAACTGGTGGTCTTTAAAAAGAGTAATATCAATACTGTAATAACAAATGCTGTCTTTGTTTTTATCATCTGTTTGCCTTTATAAAAATCCATTACCAATTCTCACTGCATCAGATTCGGTAAAAAGAGCCCGATCTGGGGAAATATCATAATCAACGTCATAGCAAGAAAACCCAGTAGCATAAAGGGCATAGTTGACCTGAACACATCACCGAGAGTAACACCTGTCGGAGCAATGGCCTTCATGGTAAAACAGTCCATACCGAACGGGGGGCTGATCAAACCTAATTGTATGTTTATCAGTGATATCACTGCAAACCAGAGGGTATCATATCCAAGCGCCTTTATGAGAGGGAAAAAGACCGGGACAGTAATCATGACAATACTTGCAGGGTCCATAAATGCACCCAGGAATATAAGGATAAGCTGGGTCGCAATAACAAGCATTACAGGGTGAACTTCAAGACCGGTTGCCCACCCGATGAGACCTGTGATAGCCCCGGTTGTGGCCAGTATGCGGCTGAAGCTTATAGAACCAACAACAATGAAAAAGACCATTACTGTAACGTGGATAGTGTTCTGTGCAGAGACCCTGATGGTCTTTAGTGATAGCTTCCTGTATATTGCGGCCAGAATATAACATGCTATTACCCCAAGTGCGGCCGATTCTCCGGGGGTTGCAATGCCGGTAAATACACTGCCTATAACCGCAAAAATCACAAGCACTACAGGGGCTATCTGTGTAAATATAATCCTGATCTTTTGTGAAAGTGATACGTGAGGGACCTCATAATTCGGAGCCAGGGAGGGATTGATAATGCAACGTATGATAATATAACCTATGAACATGGCAGCTACGAGGAGCCCCGGTATTATGATGGCAAGAAGCAATTTACCGATGGAAACCTGTGCAACTGCTCCAAGGAAAACTGCAAGGGCGCTGGGTGGTATAAGGATGGCAAGTGTCCCGCTTGATACGATAGGCCCCAGTGACATGGTTTTAGAGTATCCTTTTCTGTTCATTTCCGGGACAAGCACCTTTCCGAGTATGCCTATGGAGCCCCCGCTTATGCCGATCATTGTTCCAAGTAGAACGCCGGAGCCAATAGCAAGTATGCTGAGTCTTCCGGGGAGCTTGCCAAGTATCTGGTCTATGGCATCAATAAGACGTGTTCCTGTTCCTGATGTAAAGACAATATCGCCCATAAGAATAAAAAGAGGTATGGGTAAAAAGTTATAATTGGTAACCGAACTGTAAAAGCTCATGGCAAGTTGTTCGAGTCCCGCTTCGCCTCCCCAGAAAATGTATCCCCCGATAATGCAGATGAATATGAAGGCAAATGATATGGGCATGCCTGTTCCCATGAGGATAACCAGCAACCCGAACATCAGCAAAATGGCAAAATACCACTCCAAGGCAATACCTCCGGTTAAGTATGTGAAGGGAACTTTTTAACGTCAGACTTCTTGTCATCAGCCTTTTCCATGCCTGATAGAAGCAAATATCTCTTTAAAAAATCCCTTGTGTTTCTAATGAGCTGAAGAAACAGCATAAAAAATCCAATGGGTATTATTATTTCAATAGGCCATTTAGGCGGATTCAATATGGATGCAAGGATAAAACTGGCCTGATAATCTGCTAAAGTAAGTTTTACAGTGTAGTAGAGCATTATGGCTGCAATCAGTATGCATATAGAGTGGCTGATTACATTCAAAAGTGCCTCATTTTTTGCGGAAAGACTGCCCGTGATGGAATCCATTTTTACATGGCCATTCTGTCTCATGATTGCTGTGGTGCCTAAGAAGGTCATCCACAGAAGGCTGTATGTGATGATCTCATAAAGGGGCGCCCAGGTAAAACCTATGACCTTCCTTAAGATAACATCCATTGATACTGCAAGGGCATCCAGGACAATGATGACAGCGGCTAGCGTGAGCATATAGTCTATAATTTTATCGAATAAAAATTCTGCTTTTTGCAGGGTTTTCATATTATCCCTCTAAGGGCTAATGAGGCTTTCATCTTTAATCTTTAATCTTTCATCCTTCATCTTTCAGCCTTCATCTAATTCGCCCTCGAAAATGCAGGATTTATAAGCCATGACCTTAATTTGGGTATAACATCAGGCCATCTTTGCATATCTCCCTCCCACATGGCATCCCGACAATCAAGGTAGAATTGCCTTGAGTCGGAAGGGGGCAGACGTATAATCTTAACACCCGCGGCTGAAATATCTCTTTTCACATTCTCCACCACCTCAGTGAACATGGCAGCGCCATCTATCTCTGCCTGAATTATTGCCCTGTTAAGTACATCCTGCTGTTCAGGAGTAAGACTCTTGTATTTATCCATATTCATGATCATCATCCCGGCACATGAACCAATCGGTTCATCCAGCATGACCTTTGTGACCGGCGCAAGGCTGAAATCCTGGATGCCTGGGATACCGATATTGTAGCCGTCTACTGTTCCACGCTCCATGGATGTGAAGTAGTCAGGGAAATCTATAGGCACGCATACGGCCTTGAGTTTTTCAATAAACCTCCTGTTGGAACCTCCCATGGACGCAATCTTAAGCCCTTCCATGTCTTTCAGGTTTTTGATATCTCTTCTCAGATAAAACACAGTCTGTACCTGGGGTAGAGAGGATACTGATGCTCCCAGATAATATATACCCTGCCCGGCAAACTGCTCCTGGTAATACTTGAATGCGGGGCCATTCCTTAATTCCATCGGGCTGTATTCCGCGCGTCCTATTGAGCTTGCGCCTGGAACAAGGGCATCGCAGAAAGCTGCCAGGGCGCTTGCTATATCTACAGTCCCCCTTTTTACGGCTGCAGGGGCATCAGATGATGGTATGGATTCAGGCCCTAAGAACCTTATCTTAATGGTGCCGTTAGACATCTTTTCTACATTATCTATAAAGAGATGGGCCCAGTTTGCGCCAGGAGGGACATCGGATACAAAATTGACCATTGATAACTCAAGTCTCTCTTTCTGATTGGTGCATGATCCCAAAGAGAGGTAAATAATAACAGAAGCCAACACCAACAAAACCAGTAAAAAATGTATTTTTTTAATTTTATTTATCCTCCTGTATGTTTTATATATTCGCCTTTGCAGTTTTTACTATTAATTCCAACAAGCGCCTTCTTGCGTTTATCCCCTGTTTCGTCACATTAGCCATATCGTCGATCACCAGTGCGGGTACTTATGTTCCAGAAATGGATTATTTGTAAGCTGAACAGGCAGTGTTCCATTCTCCTCTATTTTGTAAATCTGATTTGTATAAGGAGCGCTTCCTGATGTGTTTATCTTTTGAAAGACAATTTCATTAAAATTTACAGACCATTTGGGGTTTTCACCCAGATTATAGATCAGGCGGTCTTCAATGCCATTTCCATTCATTACATGGATACCATTCCTGCGATAAACAATTTTTCCTCTGTCACCCACGTGGGCCTTTGAAGTCCAGTCTGGCTGGCTTCCAAGTACCCTCATATATTCCCATGGAATCCCCGCCGGATAGCTTATTGTATAAATCCCGCTGTTATCTTCAGCCGCACCATAAAAGGCGATTTTATCTCCATCCGGAGACCAGCATGGATCAAAGAGACTGAAATTTCTGCCTATAATCGAAAAATCATCCAGGATTTCTTCATTGTGCGTCTCGATGTTATGAACAATAATTGCGTTACCGCCAGGCAGGCTGCGATGAAGCCTTACAAAGACCAGTTTATACCCATCCGGAGACCATGATGGATAAATATCATCCGGCTCACCGGTGATAATACCCGCCTCCCCTGTACCATCTGGATTTATCATATAGATATCCCAGTTACCGGCAGCCCCACTTGCCCTGCGATTAAAAACAATCCTATCCTTTTCAGGTGACCACCTTGGGTATGCATCCCTGCCGCTATTGGTCAGCTGAACCATATTGTTACCGGTGTTATCAATGGTATACAGGTTGCCCCAGATACTACCGGGAGGGCCCTGCATAAAAACAATTCTGCTGTAATTTTGGTTTTCACATCCTGAGAAACAATAGATAAACAACAAGGAAAGAAGTAAATACAATTTGCAGGATTTCATAATATCCTCCTTTCACTTTATCAGCGAAATACTCAGAATTGGCATAAGAGTATATTATTTTCTATTTGTATGTACTGACACAAATTTCATATTTAAGTTTTATTAGGGCTACTATCTCGAAAAATCAAGGTATTTTTACATTTAACCTTTACAAAAAAAATCTGGCTGAATATTTCTTGACGAAATACATATTAATACCGTATTAATATATCTATTAATATATTAAGGTAAATATGATACCCATTAAGATTAAAAAAAATTCGGGTGAAGCCCTGTATGTTCAGATACGAAATACAATTGAAAAGGCCATTAAAAAGGGTGAATTAAAGGCCGGGGAACAGTTACCAGCAGTTACCACCCTTGCAGGCAATATTGGAGTAACCCATTCCACAATACGAAGGGCGTTTAAGGATTTGTCTGCTCAGGGGCTTATCGGTTCACATGTGGGCAGGGGTACCTTTGTTCTGGACAGGAGTAAACAGGCATCAAAGGAAGAAACTCATGAAAAGGGGAAAAGCATTATCTCAGACCCAAGGGTGAATGGTGAATCCACAATGGCAGCGCAAAGACTGCGTATGGGCGTAACCAGGAGCCTTGAGGCATTAATGGAGCTTGCAAAAAGGCCCGGCCTGACCCATTTTACATCGGGTATACCTGATCCGGCGCTGATAGAAGAGGGAGCACTCGCCCGACTCACCAAAGAGGCTCTTAAGAAAGGGGAGGATGAATACTATATTTATGGTGAATCACCTCTGGGTTTAAAGGCACTGAGGGAGGAGCTTGCAAAAAGGTTTAATGCAGAAGGGATGGGTATAACCGCTGAAAACATACTTATTACAAATGGCTCACAGCAGGCTGCATCTATACTGGCACAGTCTGCCCTTGAAAACAGGCAAAGGATCATATGCGAAACACCATGCTGGCTTGGCATACCCAGGGTATTCGGAGCAATAGGGCACTGGGTGGAGACGGCTGCAAGAGACAGGGATGGCATCATAATAGAAAAGCTGGGACGCTTTAATGACGGGCCCCCTGCCCTGCTCTATTTATGCCCTGAGTTTCATCACCCTATGGGAACAGACTTAAGCAAAGAGAGGCAGACACAGCTTATTAACTGGGCAAAGGCCAATCATGCTGAGCTGCTTGCTGATGAGATATTCCATGACCTCAGGTTTGAAGGGCCTTTACGTAAAAGCATACTGGCTGAGGCAGGTAACAAAAACTGTTTTGTTATGGGCTCTTTATCAAAATCCTTTATGGTGGGCTTAAGGATTGGATGGCTCATAGGCGACGAAGAACGAATTAATAGTATATGCGCCCTTAAAAGGGCCATGGACCTTGGTTCACCGCCACTTATGCAGGGCATAGCCTTATCTCTTTTAAAATCAGGTGAATATGATGCGCACCTTAAAAAGGCCAGGGAACACTACAAGGTAAGACGTGACACTGTGATTGAATCCTTGAAAAAGAACATGCCTGAAGGTGTTACCTGGACAAAGCCCAATGGCGGCTATCATATGTGGGTGGAGCTTCCCAGGGGTTATTCAAGTATTGCCCTTTTTCTTAATGCAATAGAAAAAGGTGTATCATTTTCACCCGGCCCCATGCAGGACATTGATCACAGGTTTATTAATGCCTTCAGGTTGTCATACAGCGGCGTCACGCCTGAGCAGATCAAAACAGGGATAAAGGCCCTTGGAGAGGCCGTATTAGAATTGTTAAAAGGCAGCCCCAGTGAACCTGGTTTAAGCGGTCTTGGGGATTTTATATAAATTACGAGGTATATATGACAAATTTAAGTGTAAACCTGAATAAAATAGCGCTTATAAGAAATTCAAGGGGCAATGATTTTCCAAACGTAATAGAGTTTGCAAAAAAGTTTATTGAACTAGGCGTAAATGGTATTACAGTTCATCCCCGCCTGGATGAAAGACATATTAAAAGACGGGATGTTTTAGACCTTGCTGAATTACTTAAGGATTACCCTGATGTTGAATTGAATGTAGAGGGATACCCTTCAAGAGACTATATCCAATTAATCCAAGATATCAGACCGGATCAATGCACCATAGTACCTGATTCGATAAATCAGCTTACCTCTGATCATGGGTGGGATATAAAAAAGGAAAAGGTGTTCATTAAAGAAACAATAGGGTTGATAAAAAAGGCGGGATGCAGGGCATCCATATTTGTTGATCCCGATATAAAGCAGATAAAACTGGTGCCAGAAACCGGCGCTGATCGGATTGAACTGTATACTGAATCATTTGCCGCATTATTCGGTTCTTCTTTATCTGATAAAGTATTTAATAAGTACAAGGCCTCTGCTGAAGCGGCACAGGAGATGGGTATAGGAGTTAATGCAGGGCATGACCTGAATTTGAAAAATCTGCCTAAATTCCTTGAAATTGATGGGATACTTGAGGTTTCAATAGGGCATGCACTAACAGTTGAATGCATTGAATTTGGTATGAAGGAAGTAGTCAAGAGGTATCTTGGTATATGCAGCAATAAGAATAGATAAAAAAAGATGAACTATGGCGCGACAGGTGTTGGACGTTCATATTTTAGTTTTTAAACGTAGGGTCGGGGCTTATCCCCGACATGGTTTTGTATTATACATTTAGTAGAGACAAGGCATGCCTTGTCTACATGGTGGTGTATAAAACACCACACTACATTTGCTTTTTGATTTTTCATTGGAACTTGAAAGTTGGACGTTCGATGTTGGACGTTCATATTTTTATTTTCAAACGTAGGGTCGGGGTTTATTCCTGACCTGGTTTTGTATTATACATTTTGTAGAGACAAGGCATGCCTTGTCTACATGGTTGCGTATAAAACACCACCCAACATTTTAATTTCGTGGTATTTCCACGATTGTAGGGGCACGCCGCAGCGTGCCCTTTTGGGTTTGGGCACGGTGCGCCGTGCCCCTACGGTTGGTGAACAGGTCAATTCTGGTAATTTGAAAGGCAAAATAATAAATGAAAAAAAGAACACTCCCCTTCACAAAAGATAATTTGGAAAGAATATCCGAGAGATTCCCTACGCCGTTTCACATATATGATGAAATGGCGATAAGGGCGAATGCAAGGGAATTACTCAAGGCTTTTTCCTGGAACCCTGGCTTTAAAGAGTATTTTGCCGTTAAGGCAACTCCAAATCCCTTTATATTAAAAATACTTAAAAGCGAAGGTTTCGGGACCGATTGCAGCTCTTTACCTGAACTGCTCCTCTCTGAAAAGGCAGGGATTGCAGGAGACGAAATCATGTTCTCCTCCAACGATACTCCTGCTTGTGAATTTAAAAAGGCCAGGGAACTAGGTGCCATTATCAACCTGGATGATATAAGCCATATTCCATTTCTGGAAAAAACATGTGGTATCCCTGATGTTATATCTGTGAGGTACAACCCCGGAAAGCTTAGGGAAGGAAGCTTTATTATGGGCAACCCTGAATCAGCAAAGTACGGGTTTACCAGAGAACAGGTTTTTACAGGTTTATCTCAACTGCGCCAGAAAGGGGCAACAAGGTTTGGTATCCATACATTTATAGCATCCAATGAGCTTAACCCTGACTACTTTGTTGATACGGCCAATATGCTCTTTGACCTTGCAATAGAAATAATGGATAAGCTTAATATTCGTCTTGAGTTTGTAAATATAAGCGGCGGTATCGGTATCCCGTATAAACCTGATGATAAAAAAGTAGATTTAGTGTATGTAGGTGATCAAATCCATAAAAGATATGATGAGAAGATAAAGGGTACAGTTCTTCACCCGCTTTCGCTCTTCATGGAGTGTGGCAGAGCCATAACAGGGCCATACGGATATCTTGTATCAAGAGTGCTGCATAAAAAGGAGATATACAAAACCCACATAGGGCTGGATGCATGCATGGCAAACCTTATGAGTCCGGGGATGTATGGGGCATATCATCATATAACCATTCCGGGTAAAGAGGAGATGGTGCATAATCATATCTATGATGTTACAGGCTCTTTGTGTGAACCAATAGACAGGTTTGCCATAGACCGGCAACTGCCGGGAATTGAAATAGGAGATCTTATTGTGATACACGACACAGGCGCCCATGGCCATTCAATGGGTTTCAACTACAATGGCAAGCTTCGTTCTGCTGAACTCTTACTTCGTGAGGATGGCAAGGTCATTGAGATAAGAAGGGCTGAGACAGTTGATGACTATTTTGCAACACTTGATTTTAAGAAACTTGAAGGGTTTAGGATATAAACAGACAATTACTATCCGGCGCGCACACTTTTAGTCTCACACTAAGGCATCCGCCGTCGTTAAAACTATGGCGGGACAGACGAAGGCACAAAGAAAACATGAATAAACTAAATATACAAAAATTAGCCGACATAGTAGTAGGCTACATAAGAACTTTGGATTTTCGAATATTCACCAACACTTTTAGAGGAAATTAACCATGCGTAAAATAATTTTTCTTTTTTTTATTATTCTTTCTTTACCCAACACTCTCTGGGCTGCTGATCCCATTATTGGTACCTGGAAGCTAAATATTGCGAAATCAGTCCTTCCGGCTGATCAAAAAAATATAAAAGAGGATATTAATATCTATCGTGACATAGAAGGGGATTTAATGGAACTTGCCATATCAACTGTTTTTGAGGATGGTTCTACTGATTCCGGCAAATGGACATGGCCGAGAGAAGGTGGAGTTGCTAAATGTCTTTCAAAAACTCTCCCTGCAGGATTGCTCTATGTCGAAGGTTATGTTGAGCCTGGACACTGGTTTGCGGTTATTACGCAAAATGGTAATCAGGTCGGGCTATACCATAAAATAATCAGCAAGGATGGAAAAACGATGACACAGACATTTAAAGGTGTCGATGAACAGGGAAAATCCCTGAACATAATGAAAATCATGGAAAAGCAGTAGATTCGATATGAGGTTATACAAATGAATAGATTTTTATTATCCGGAGGCACATTCAGTATTTTAGTTGCATTACTGCATGTTGCCATTATTTTAGGTGGCCCTGACTGGTATCGGTTCTGGGGTGCAGGTGAACAGATGGCAAAATTAGAGGAAAATGGTTCCCTGCTCCCGGACATAGTTACCTTTTTTCTTGTTGTTATATTCCTCATATGGGGATTATATGCCTATTCAGGCGCAGGGTTAGTCAAAAGGTTACCGCTATTAAAAACCGGCCTAGTGGTGATATCATCAATATATACCATTCGTGGCCTTTTACTGGTTACTTTTATATTCAGACCGGAACAATTGACCAGCTTTATATTATGGACTTCAATAGTAAGTCTTATTGCTGGATTAATACATTTTATTGGTACAAAACAGGTATGGGCTGAAATACCAAAATGACATTATTTTTCATCTCACACAAAGGCACTAAGGCACAAAGAAAATATGATTGAAAATGATATTGATAAATTATTAGTTAACACAACAATAGATTTACACAAAGAATATAGACATGATTTTTTAAGACTATGTAATCTCCGTGGCTTTGTGTCTCTGTGTGAAATTTGAAGAAAGGTTCTAATGAAATATGAATATTCGTGAAGCAAAAATTGAAGATGTGCCAATGATAGCAAAACTGAGCGGGGAGCTTGGCTACTCAAGTGATAAGAAAATTGTCCTTCAGCGTTTCATGAAAATAAAATCAGACATAAACCATGCTATTTTCGTGGCTGAATGCGATTCATATAAAATTGTGGGTTGGATCCATATAATGCCTCGTATTTTATTGCTTATACGACCTCTTGCTGAAATTGGAGGATTGATCGTTTCAGAAAAATACAGGCGAAAAGGTTTGGGGCAGCGTCTTGTAGAATATGCGGAAGCCTGGGCTCAAAATAATAACTATGAAGGGATAATTGTCCGGTCTGATACCAAACGAATAGAATCACACCATTTTTATCCTCAGATTGGATATAATCTTCTTAAAGACCAAAAGGTATATATTCGGTTTTTTAATTGCGTTACTCCGTGACCTCCGTGTTCTCCGTGGTAGGTATAACGTTTTATATCATATGTCACTGATTAAATTGTGGTGCAAATAAATATAAAGGAGCATGCTATGTCTGATTTGACCATTAAAAAGATAGAACAGAGTATAGAAGATCGTAAGAGTTTACATCTGGAATTCCTTAAGAATGTAAAAACATACAAGCCATTTCTTGAGTTGGAAGAAAAGGCATTTAAGGATGGAGCCTTGAGTAAAAAGACAAAAGAACTGATGGCATTATCTATATCTATAGTAACTAAATGCGAACCATGCATGGAATGGCATCTTGACCAGGCTTTAATGGTGGGGGCTTCAGATGAAGAAGTTTACGAAACCATAGATGTGGCGATTGAGATGGGTGGAGGGCCAGCAGGGGCATATGCACGTTTTGTCCTTAAAGCATTGGAATACTTCAGAGAGAAAAGAAATGGAAAATGAAATAGTATTATATGGACATAATACATTAAGGACATTAAGGGTTCACTGGATACTGAATGAGTTATCTATTCCATATCAGTCTGTTAAAGTTTTACCGGATAGCGAATATAGCAAAAGCGATGAATATAAGAAAATCAACCTTACCGGAAAAATACTTTCATTAAAAATTGATGGTATTTATCTATTTGAAAGCGCTGCTATCTGCCTTTACCTTACAGAACGCTTTGGTGATAAAAATACTATTCCTGTTTTAGGAACTATTGAGAGGGCCAGGTTATACCAATGGTGTTTCTTCGTTATGACAGAGCTGGATGCCCATACACTGTATATACTCAGTAAACATGGCGGGGCATTAAAAGAAAGATACGGCGCATCAGAGGTTGCGGTCAAGACAGCCCGGGAGGGGTTTGAAACACAAATCACTAAAGTCGAAAATGAGCTTAAGGATGGCAGAGAATTTTTACTGGGAGATACTTTTAGTGTAGCGGACATTCTCCTTGGAACATGTATTGAGTCGGCTACCAGGTTAAAATCATATGTCGCAATAAATACTCCATCTATTTGTATAAAATATTGGGAAAGACTGAAATATCGTGAAGCTTTTATAAAGGCGTTTAATTTAAATACCCGGAAATAATCGGTTAGTAACAGTTTTATAAGGAAAGATATGATGGTTATGGATGAAATTATCTAAGTATTAATACAAAATCAATAAAAAGCACTCGATTGTGGAAATCCTCCATTTGCAGCGGTAATTGAATGTGATGGAAAAATTCTTGCGTCTGCTGCAAATGACTCACGATCAACTGGAAATCCATTACGTCATGCAGAGATGCTGGTAATAGAGAGTGTAATTAAGAAATATGGTCCAGCATCCCTTCTGAACTCGCATCTCTATGCTTCCAATGAGCCCTGTCCAATGTGTGTTGGGGCCTGTATTTGGTCAGGTGTTCATAATGTTACCTACTTTCTCTCACAGGAGCAGGTTACTGAGATACGGGGATGGGGTAGATTTATCCAGGCAAAGGCGATAGCCTTGGCAGATGACTCAGGAATATGTATTAATGGTCCAAATATGAATGAAGATATGTTAAGGATGCATGAAATATTTTGGAGAACAGATAACAATTGACAGCAAAAACATTCAATCCATTTGTTACGATAAGGTTAACGAAGAACCGACCGTTCGCAGGTTCAGGATTACATATTACAGAGATTTGAGAAAGAAGATGTAATAATGTCTGAGAAATATGAAGAGATGAAATCCTTTTTCGATGCAAGAGTTAGTGGCTATGATGAAAAGATGGCTGCCACTATTGAGGAATATGACAATTTCTATAGAAATGTTGCTACTCCTATTGAAAAGACAGATAAACCTATCGAAGTCCTTGATCTAGGTGCTGGCACAGGTATTGAACTGGAATATATATTTGAAAATGCCCCAAACGCCAGGATAACTGCTGTTGATTTATCTGAAGAGATGTTGAAAAAGCTTGTAAAAAAGTATGAGGCTCATCACAAGCAAATCAGAACCATAGCTGATTCATATCTTTCAATTGATTTGGCACCCCATTCATATGATTATATAGTTACAGTGATGTCACTCCATCACTTGATGCCGGCAAAAAAGATCTACCTGTATAAAAAGCTGAGAGAAGCCCTTATTTCTGGAGGAGCTTTTATTGAAGGAGACTATATTGTATCAACAGAAGAAGAGAAAAGGCTTTTAAACGAGTTTTATCAATATAAGAAAAATAACCCTTTGATTGAAGATGGAGAGTATCATATTGATATCCCTTTTAGTGAAGAAGCGCAGATGCAGGCATTAAAAGATGCCGGATTCCAAAATGTAAATGTATTATTTCGTACACCTAGGGCTAATGTGGTTGTCGCTAATGTATAAGAGTGGATGAATGATATGCCATCAAATTTAACGAATAGTTATAGAGTTGTTGATGTCTTTACCAATACACCATTTGAGGGTAATCCTCTTGCGGTATTTCCTGATGCATCAGGCATGGATACAGCCACCATGCAGAAAATTGCAAAGGAACTTAATTTGTCAGAGACCACCTTTGTATTTCCTGCAACCAGACCTGACTGTGTAGCCAAAGTAAGGATATTTACACCCGTAAAGGAGATGGATTTTGCAGGACACCCAACCATTGGTACTGGTTATGTGCTTATGAAAGAGGGAATTATTCATGAAGAGACAAAGAATTTTATGCTTGAAGAGAGCATTGGGCCTGTCCCGGTTCATGTGGATAAAGGGCTGAACCCGTTGATATGGTTATGTACACCACCAATAACATCAGGCATGACCTTTGACAGATTAATCTGCGCGCAGGCGATTGGCATAAGGTCAGAAGACCTTATAGATATATCACCTCAACTGTTAAGCGCCGGTAACCCTACCCTGTTTATTGCTGTAAAGGATAAAGAGGCTGTTGACAGGGTACATCTCAATTTTGAGAAAATTGATTCACTAAAAAAGATATACCCTGATAAATTTTGCCAGTTTGTTTTTACTCCCACACCTGAAGGAGCTTACTCTCGCATGTTTGCCCCTGATTATGGCATCATAGAAGACCCTGCAACCGGCAGTTCAACCGGGCCACTGGCACAGTATATGATGCAGCATAATCTTATTTCAGCTTCTTCAGGAACCAGGTTCATAAGCGAACAGGGTACAAAGATGGGACGCAAGAGTATTTTACATGTGCATATAAAGGGTATGAATGGTAAGGAGGGAATTTTTGTTGGAGGTCACGTTACCCCGATATCTGAATGTGTGATGAAATTATGAATCATTGGTAGGGGTGGACCTGTGTGTCCACCCGGTATTTTGTGATGTTAACCACAATCGCCGGGCAGGCACGCAGGCCTGCCCCTACAGGTCAAAATTTCTTTTATGCGTTCTTGAAAACATTATAGAATATCCACCAGTGTGTAGATATGTCTAAAACTATAATTCATGGGGTGATGAAAGGCCGGCGTTTCAAAAAAGTATAAAGGAGGAAAGATGATCGACGAAAAGATACTTAACGCACTGGCCCCCTGCGGAATAAGTTGTGAAAAATGTTTTGCTTATGCTGATGGGGAGATCAGAAAATCCAGCATGAAACTTAAGGAAAAACTCGGGAATTTTGAACCATATGCCAAAAGATTTGAAACGCTGTTGAACAACCCCATATTCAGCAAATATCCTGATTTCAAGATACTGCTGGACCATTTTGCCTCTGAGAACTGCAAGGGGTGCAGAAAAGAAAACTGTAAGATCTTTACTGCCTGTGGTGTAAGAAGCTGTCATCAGGAAAAGGGAGTTGATTTCTGCTTCCAGTGTGAAGAATTCCCATGCAATAAAACCAATTTTGATGAAAACCTCCATAATCGATGGATAAAACTGAACTATGAAATCCGGGAAAAAGATATAGAAGCCTATTATGCTGAAACAAAGGATAAGCCGAGGTATTGATCAAAGGAGTTTAAAGTGGGGACTGTAAGGAACAAAAAACCTCAATGATACACATAGGATAAATAATTCAAATAACATAACGTTGAAAATAATCTCACACAGACCGCAAATCACAGGCAGGAATAGAACACTTTGGACAATTTTCTGAACTGCATGGTTCCGCATGTATTATCACATTGGCGCTTTTTAACCTGGTTTTTATATCCTGCTCAAGGTGATCGCACATGGCATGAGAATCTTCAAAGCTCAGATTTCGTGGCATCACAATATGCAGATCAATAAACCTTTCATTCCCTGCGCGTCTGCTGCGCATTGCATGATAGTCGCAAATCAGGGTATCATGTTCACCAAGGCATTTTTCTAAAATAGCCTGCTCCTCTTTAGGTAACGCATAATCTATCAGCTCATGCATTGCACGGAGTGTGACTTCATATCCTGCCTTTAAAACAAACACTGCCATTATAAGGGCAATAATCGGGTCTATAATAGCTACTTTTGTAATACGTACCATAATCAGACCAATTAATACCCCTGCGGCAGAGTAAACATCTGCGCTTATATTCTTAGCCGAAGCATCAATAGCAGTGGAGCCTGTTGCCCTGGCAACATTATGAAGGTGTCGGGAAAGAATGAAACTGACAATTATTGAAATGATCATTACCGCAATGCCTTCATCCGGTCTTATTACTGTACCATGAAGAATGCGCTGAACTGAAGAGTAGATAATGAAAACCCCTGCGCCAAGCACCAGAATAGCCTGAACAAGAGCAGCAATCCCTTCCGCCTTGCCGTGACCAAAGGGATGTTCTTCATCAGCCGGTGCAGCGGACATGTTAAGCGCAATAAGGGTTATAGCTGTTGAAAAAATGTCAAGCAGACTGTCAGCCGCCTGAGCGGAGATGCTGATACTGTGTGAAATAATGGATATAAATACCTTGAGGATAATAAGGCAAATTATTACGATCATTGAAAGCTTGATAGCACCTGTTCTGGTCGATATTTTTTCTTTAAGGCTTTTCATTATCTATTTACCACGGCTGTTTCTATATTTTTTCAGACCTGTAAAGCGATCTATAAGAAAGAGTCCATCTTAAAACGCGAGTTTCTTGATGAAAGTTAAAAATTAAACTATCAAAGACAAAGAGCTGGCTGAACGCTGATCGTTGAAAGCTCCATCCAGAACTTGTTACTTTCTGAATGTTATATCATCATTTATATATAAAACAATATCCTTGTTCAACAGTTTATATTTTTTTAAAAGATTGAGTTCAATACCCTACGTAGTTGGTTAATCAAATATTTTTACCAAATCCAAATTATCAATACCTTCGTCATTCCACGACTCGACCGTGGAATCCAGAGCTTTTTCAATTAAAAGCAATAGTGCAGATGGCCATAAACCTCAAATACCGGGAGGACACACAGGTCCTCCCCTACTTATAATTTTGTTTTCCTTGCGCCTTGTACCTTGTGCCTTATGCCACAATCCATACCCCCTGGCCTTACTGACTTAGCAAACCTTTTTTAACAAATATGATATTCCTTCATAATTCATTTAGAGGTTTAAATATTTTCCATATTGACACAGAAATAACATCCCCATATATTCTTCAAATCAAAAGGGTTTTATTATCAACAAATTAGCAACCTTTAAAAAGGAGATGCAAATTGACCAGAAAGATATTGCCCATTATTGTTTTTATTATCCTCGCTGTCTGTTTTGCAGCATATTCATCAGAAAAAATTACTGTACTTAACCCGACCCCGCCAAACAGGATGGTTGACCGTATACCTCTCATTCCAAGGCTTAACACCCTGGAGGGTAAAACCATATTCCTGGTGGATATCGGCTGGGGTGGCCCCGGGGCAGCCCCAAGCATCTATAAGGAGATGAAGGCATGGTTTAACCAGAACATGCCAAGTGTAAAGATAGAGGTCAGAAGCGTTAAAGGCTCATACATGCAGGATCAGCCTGAACTCTGGAAGGAGATAAAGGAAAAGGGTGATGCCGCCCTGATCGGGGTAGCTGGTTGAGACAGTTGCACATCGGCCGTGAGCCGATTCGCTAAAAAACTGGAACAGGATTTTAACATCCCTACTATTGGCAGCGCAGCAGCAAATATCATTAATTATGCAATTAATCATGATTTTAAATATATGAATGGTTCTCCCATAAGGTATATCTCTTTTCCATTCCCTGTTGCCGGGCAGCCGCAGTCTGTTCACCATAAGTATGTCTTTGAAGCTAATGATGTTGTAAGCGGTAAACCCATGATGAAGGCATTTATAGATGCCCTGACTGTCCCACTTACCGACAAAGAAAAATATAAAGGCCCTGTGCCACAGGCTGAAGTAGCAGCAGAACCTGTTGAGTCCAGCACCATTGGGCCTGACACAGAAGAAAACCTTCAGCGGCTTTTTAAGGATAAGGACTGGACAGATTATCTGCCTATCATCCTTCCAACAGAAGAACGTGTAGTGGAAATGCTTAAAGGGACATCCCACAAGCGTGATGAGGTCATTAAGACCCTTGACTGGCCCGGGGGAAAGCGCGAGGTTACAGTAGAAAGGGTTGCCATATGCGCTGTTATGTCAGGGGCAAAACCTGAGTATCTTCCGGTAATCCTTGCCCTTGCGAACCATGTGCCATTTGGAAACTCCACATCATCAATGGCAAACATGATACTTGTTAATGGCCCGATTCGCGATGAAATAGGCATGAACTACAAAACAAATGTGATGGGGCCACATAATGAGGCAAATGCGGTTATTGGACGCAGCTATACTATTATGTCCAAGACCATAGGCGGCCTTCACAGCGGGAAGACCACATGGAGCACCCTTGGAAGCACCATGCAGTATAATAATGTCTGCATCGCTGAAAATGAAGAGGCCATGCCTCAGGGTTGGCAGCCCTTTCATGTGCAGATGGGTTTCAAACCCAATCAAAGCGTTTTATCGGTTGGAACAGGCTGGTCATATATTTCGAGCGTAATAATGGCAGTTGAGGAACACCCTGTTCATATGATAATGGGCGATTACATGAAATCACTTGTAATGGGTTCTGCTACAGTCATTATGGACCCGACGGTTGCTGATCTTCTGAAAAAGAGCTATGGTTTCAATTCACAGGATGAGCTAAGTAAATGGTTTGCTGAAAATGTCGAAATATCCCAGTATCAGTCCGGTGAAAAGACAAAACCCTTTAAGGCACAGTCAGTAAAAATAATTGTTACCGGTGGCGGAATCCAGACCACATGGTTTGTTACAGACTTTATGCTTGGGGCTGGCATGATGGGTGGAAGTACACTTATTGATGATTGGAGATAGGGGGAGGAAGAAGGGTTCGAGGGGTCGAGGGTTCAAGGAGCCATCCGCTGTCGCCTTTTGGTTATAGCAGGAAAAGAGCGGCATAGAGTCCAATGTTGTTGAATTAAGGAATTCTTAAATCTCCCCTCCACTCTGTGGGAGGGGCTGGGGGAGCTGGAAACCCTAATGAATATACAGAGCAAATTTGACTGCCTATCTTTTCCACCCCCTCCTCCACCCGGCAAAATGATACCGCCACCGTCTCCCCATCGAGGTCAAATAATGACCTTAAACAGGGAACAGGAGGCTGTGCTTCTTATCCGTGCCATGATAGCATCTGCTGCTTCAGACAAGTATATAGATAAAAAGGAAAGGAAATTATATTAAGCAAGCTTGAATCAATAAATTTAAGTGATGAAGAGCTTGAATTTATAAGAAAAGAGCTGGCATCCACATGCAGTGCTGAAGAAATAGCCGCACAGCCCAGTTAGCGGTTATGACACAGGTATTTAAGTTACGATGAAAATCAGGAGGGGCAAATCACCCAATAGCTCATGTTAAGTTTTCTTAATATGTCCTTTATCCTGACCCTGAATCGTTTGTCTGTTTTAATCTGTTTCTTTACCCTATCCACTATAATGCCCACTGAGCTGTCTTTTTTAAGATTAAGCTCTCCACATAGTGTGTTTAATATGTCACACCTTAATCGTCTCATAAAATATATTGCAACATCTCTTGCTTCATTCTTATGCTCTCCTCTTGTTAACTTTAATTCATCAAGTGAAACAGAGTACTCTCTGCTTATTACAGACATTATCTCGCGTTTCTCAGGTACCAATATCTTTGATTCCGGTATCTCTTTATGACTCTTCTTCGTGAAAAACGATCCTTCATATTCGATAAAAACTTCTCATTTCCAAGTATTGCAGGTAACATTAAAGATTTATCAATCAGTGACCAATCTTTAATTATAATCTAAAAATATATGTTTATCTAAGCATATTAGATAACCCTACATATATTTAGCTCAATTTTATTTATTATATGGTTAATATAATTAATGTAAGTTTATTATAGCTAAACAAGCAGATATTGAGCGCTAATTAAAAATAAATAGCATTAAAGGATTAAGGAATTATGTCTTTCAAGTGTTTCAACACCGGATCAATAAAAATCGGGTAGTTTTTCGCTGTTATTTATTTAATAATCACGCCTGTTGCAGAATTCTGTCAGGATTCTAATGTGCCTGTGGGTACAAGCATAAATATAAACAGTGGAGAGACATATACTGTATCCCGTTCGGTATCAATATCCCTGTCGGCCAATGGCCCTGGTGGGGGATATTATCTCTCTGAGGACAACACGGCCCTTTCCGGAGAAACATTGCCCGCTTTTTCAACAGTTGCATCGACTCAGGTCCTTTCTATAACAGCAAATTTCATCCTATCTGAAGATGATGGAACCAAGATCGTCTATGTCTGGTTTAAAGATGCCGCGAAAAATATAAGCAGTGTGATATCTGACTCTATAATCCTTGATACAACAACACCTGCCAACGGCGCTGTTAGGATCAATGACGACTCAGGCTCGGTTACATCCTCACAGGTTACAGTAATAATAACTGCAACGGACTGTAACAACATTGCAGGATAAAGGGTATCCGAGAGTTCTAGCTCACCAGTGTCTTCTGAAAACTTTACCCTTCTGGAGACACCTGTCGTATCTCTGAACACCAGTTTTTCCTTTAATCTTTCCACCACTACCGGAACAAAGACTCTTTACGCCTGGTTTATAGACGAGGCCGGAAATATCAGTGCGCCCTCAACCTGTATTGTTGATTTTGCTTATGGCTGGTTCAGATACTATGATATCGGTGCAGAAGACGATATCCCAGGTTTAAGTTTATCCACACATGCATATGAAATGACCATGTACAACTCAGGAAACATATATATTGTCGGTATTACTCACGGAGATATAGGGGAAGACAAGAACAACACACTTTACGGCAGCGCCTTTGTTGCCAGGCTGAACAGTGCCGGAGAAGTTGTCTGGAGCAGACTGCTTGAAGCAACCTATAGAAACGAGGGAGATTCCTATTGCTACAGCTCAAAGGGTGAACATATCGCTGTTGACATATATGGAAACGTCTACATAGCAGGTGGGTACGATTACATGAGCTAAGAGTATCCCGATGCCTTTCTTGCGAAATTCGACAGCAGCGGTAATCAGGTATGGTTAAAGAGATACTCCAGGGAATACGCTGATTATATTGTGAGGGTCAGAGATATCAGTGTTGACGGCTCAAATAACGTTTATCTGCTTGCATATTCAAATGGCGACGTTGAGCTGGGTACATTAACTATAACCTATGATTATAATAATGGCACAGGCAAGTTTCTGGCAAAGTATAACAGCAACGGCAACCTTGCATGAGCTTTCAGTTCCGAAGATTTGGTAGGCCAGGGCGCTATGGCCGTTGATGAATCAGGAAATATCTTTATGGCAGGGGATTCCGAATTCAGTAATGATCTGCTGCTTTCAAGGTTTACTTCCGACGGCGTAAAGATATGGACCAGGGAATGGGGGTATTCTGCAAATTATCATGAATACTGCGAAGATCTCACACTTGATTCCTACGGCAATCTCTATATTGCAGGTTTCTTATTTCCTGAGGGTTCAGATCTCACCTCAAGCACGGCCTTTGTGGGGAAATTTGACAGCAACGGTGATGCGGAAGCTTCAGGTCAATGGTACTATAACCTTCCGCTGGACAATGCGGATAATTATATGCTCAGCCATGGTGTTGCTCTCGACTCAAAGGGATATGTTTACATTACCGGTGAAATTAGACGTGAGTCTTATGGAAGTTCTTATCCGGATACATTCATACGCAAATACAGTCCAACAGGAACCCTAATATGGACTAAGCGACTGG
This sequence comes from Desulfatiglans sp., assembly GCA_012513605.1. Classification (NCBI taxonomy): domain Bacteria; kingdom Pseudomonadati; phylum Thermodesulfobacteriota; class Desulfobacteria; order Desulfatiglandales; family Desulfatiglandaceae; genus Desulfatiglans; species Desulfatiglans sp. Next base: position 23,824 of record JAAZBV010000029.1, read on the forward strand.
GTGATGGAGGAATAGAGGGAGAAACTCCTGCGAATATCTGCATAGGGTACGGGGATTTTGTTTCCATACTGGGAAATCATTATAATCAGTCCATCCCGGGTTGGGCAGGCCAGAAATATTCTTATAACATCAATTACCAGGATACTTTTATCTGGAAGTCAAGCTCCGATTCATTGCTGGACCTGACTCTTCCCACCGGATCTTTTACAATCAATAATGCTGATACTACTGTTATGGGTAATGTCGTCACTTTAAATCTCTCGGCATCTGATAATATCGGCGTTACAGGCTACTATGTGTCTGAAAGCGACATGCTTCCGGCTCCCGGTTTCTTCACAATGATAGATGAAACCACGGGATTTTCATCAGATATACAGTATACCTTTGAAACCATAACACCGGAGACAAAGACAGTATATGTCTGGTACCGCGATGCATTCGGTAATTGTAGCAACCCGCGGGCTTCGGCATCTATCGAAATGACAGGGGATACAGAAGCTCCGGTAGGAGGAACACCTGTCATTGACGGTGGCGCAGAAAAATCGATGTCCACTACTGTTTCTATTGATATATCAGCAACAGACAATGTGGCTGTTACAGGCTACTATGTCAGTGAAGAATTTGGAACCCCTACTGCTGGTGAATTCACAGCAATTGACACTCCTTCCCAGTCATTTTCAAAGACTGTTTCCTATACACTGACAGATACCGCACCTGGCGTTTTCGCCATTTATGTTTATTTCATAGATGTTGCAGGTAATGTCAGCAATTACGCAAGTGCGTATGGAAATCTGGCGGATACCACCCCTCCTGTAACTACTGCAGATCCAGCCTCCGGATATTACGATGCCCCTGTTACTGTTACATTGAATGCCACGGACGACTATTACCTGCTTTTTACCTATTATACAGTAGAAAGCGAGAATGAATTCAGATTATATTCCGCTCCTTTTCAAGTTACTCCGCCGGACAGGGTCGCATTCCTTTCAGTGGATCTTAACAATAATCTCGAAGCCGTAAAAATTGTTACATACGGCCTTGCGAAATCTTTTTCAGGCAGTATATCAGCCGGTACAAAAGGAAGCCTTGATATTGAAGCGGCTCATAACCCCAATATGAAAATATCCTTCAGCCTTGAGGAGATGCCACATGAATCGGTCACTGTTGTGTTGAAGCAGCCTGACGGAACTGTCTATGAGGCATACTTCTACACAGGCGATAAACTGGAGATTTTTATTACCGGGGCTGCAGGGGGACTATGGTCACTGGAAATCGATAATTCCAGGGGGGATACCGTACTGAACTATCAGATAAACACAAAACAATTGCCCACAGATGGATGTATAGATGGAAGCGATTTTGATGGCGACGGAACCGTTGACTGTGAGGAAGAATGTCCTTTTGACCCTGAAAAAACAGAAGCAGGCTCATGTGGATGCGGTATCGAAGATATAGACACGGATAGTGACGGCATTATGGATTGCGTTGATACTGATGATGATAATGACGGGATGCCTGATGAATGGGAAGAGGCAAATGGTCTAGATCCACTATATGATGATGCATCTGAAGATCCTGATGGAGATGGTTTTAAGAACCTTCTGGAATACAAGAGGGGAACAGATCCTCAGGATTCGAGATCTCATCCACCAAGAGCAATGCCCTGGCTACCGTTACTGCTGGGAGATGATTAATCATATGGTAAAGAATCATAGAAAAGGTTGTCAGGTTATTAGGGATTATAGGGTTTTAAAAGTTTAAACTGATATCTTTTGTCCACTTTTTATTAATAGAGGGTAAGGCACTATCGATAAGGCCTCTGTGCCATGATACCTGTGGTAAAGGCTTTTACAATTTTGAATAAAAAACAAAGGGACATTTTTGGCCCCTTTGTTTTTTGCCCTTAAAATTTCTACCAGGTAAAGATCGCAGATGTATGGAACCTGTTTGCTGTTCCATCTGCTGCGCCTTTATACTCTGTTTCCCAGTAGCTGTATTCAAATCCAATGGTAAGCATGGGGAGAACCTTGAACATGGTATTCACAAAATAATAGCTGTTTTTATCCCTGCTCCCGATATTTATGTCATTTGTATCAGGATTATCAATACCGAATCCGGCGTTGTACTGCCACTTCTTGTTAAGGGCAAAATTGATCTGTGACCACATGCCTTTGCTTGATATCTCACTCCGTGTGATTGTATTAACACCCTGAAGTATTCCGCCAAAGTAGTCATCAAGGTTTTCGCCTGTGAACGCCTCACCGCTCAATGTAAAACGTTCTGTAAGAGGTATTACAAAGTCAATATTGGCTGACCATGAATCAAGGTCAGTCTCAGCGCCTGCCCAGTCTGCCTCTTCCCTTCCAAAGTGTCCTGATATACCTATTACATTCTTTTTTCCTGCAAGCCCCTTTGTTGTAATGGCAAACCTGCCCTGGACTGATGGAAACCCAGAGTCATCACCGTCATTCACGCCATTAGCATCAAAGTCTTCGTTTGTAAGCCCTGTTGTCCTTGCAAGGGCAATCTGAGTCAGGAGGCCTGTTGACTCGTCAAAGCTCTTGTTATAGCTGAGACGTAACTGCGCCCTTCTGTAGCCGATATTTCCTGCACTCCATCCCACAGTATAATTGAGAGTAGAGGGGTTAAGTGGTGAAATGACATCAGATGTCTGGCCTGCAAGGATGCTCATCCCGCCTCTTGTGGTTTCAAGATATGCCTGCCTCAGCATGGGCTCTGCCTTGTTTTCATGTGCGGCTGAACCGTCCCCGTAAAAGTCCACCTCTACCTTTCCCTTTGTCTTAAAGCCGTTATAATCTGGGGCAGTAATATCAAGGCCCAGCCGGCTCTGCCTGGCTGTAAAATTAACAGTATCATCATTGTTAACAGCGCCCTCACCAAAAACATATGTAGCAAAATTGCCGTTTGAAACCCTGCTGTCATTATATGCTGCATCAAGTTTAATATAGCCGTAGCTTTTTACGCTGAATCCATCTGAAGCCTTTGGGGCCTCCTGTGCAGTTGCCGTCTGTTTTTCAGCGCTTGTGGCCTTTTCGGTAAGGATGGCCTTTAATTCACCCAATTCCTTTTCGAGCCTTTCGATCCTCGCCTTAAGCGCCTCATTTTCCGACTCTGCCATTATTGTGACAGGGCACATGAAAACAAGCATGATTAATATGACACTAAAAAGCGAAAGTGATGCTTTATTTCTTATGCTAAATTGATTTTTCATAATCTCCTCCCTTTTGATTTTTATATTTCCCCGGCGATAAAATTTCTATTTTAAACCTAAAGCATCCTTCAGGGCGCTCACCTCATTACCGGTTAAAATACGATATTTACCGATCTTCAGATTCCCCAGCTCAAGCTCACCGAAACCGGTACGCATAAGCTGTATAACTTTACACCCAACTGCCTCAACCATACGCCGTACCATCCTGTTTCTTCCCCTTGTCACGGTCATTCTTATAACAGAACGGCTGCCGCTCTGACTGATAAGAGCCGCCTTTGATGTGCCACTGAAACCGTCTTCAAGCTGAATTCCATTTTTTAACCTGTCCATGGTATCCTCACTAATCCCACCCTCGATTGTCACCTTGTATGTCCTTGCAACATGGTATTTCGGGTGTGTAAGCCGGTATGCAAAATCGCCGTCATTTGTGAGTATAAGAAGGCCTATACTGTCAAAGTCCAGCCTGCCCACAGGATAGAGCCTTTCTGGTATATCCTCTATAAGGTCTGTTACCACAGGTCTATCCTGCGGATCATTCATGGAGGTAATATAGCCAAAGGGCTTGTTAAGCATGACATAGACCCTGCTCTGGGGGCCTGAAATCTCTTTTCCATCCACCCTGATGCTGTCTTTTCCCCATACGGCCTTTGTGCCCAGTTCAAATATCTTTTTCCCGTTAATACTCACACGGCCGCTTTTAATAAGCTCATCAGCCTTTCTTCTTGATGTAACACCTGAAAGAGAAAGTATCCGGTTAATCCTCTGTTCCATTCCCATCCTGATCACTTTCATCATCCGGCATATCTGTATACCCCGGTTCAGAATCTGCATCTTCGGTTATATTTCTATCTTCCGGATCAGAATCAACCTCATATGAGACCTCCCTTAATGAATCATCCTCATATGACTCTTCATGGGTTTCTGCATATACAACATCTGTTTCTGCCTCTTCAGAATAGGTATATCCCCCGGCATCAGATTCCTGATCTATATATTCTTTAAAAGGCAAAACAGGCTCTTCACCTGTGCTATTTCCATCCGGGGTATCCCTGCTGATTACTGTCGGTTCATACTGATCCGCTGCAAAGTCCTTTATCTCCTTGAGTTTAGGGAGAGAGGAAAGGTCTTTAAGGTCAAAGACCTCAAGGAACCTCTTTGTTGTGCCATAGACAAGTGGCCTGCCCGGCAGCTCCTTGCGGCCCATAATCTTGACCAATCCCTTTTCCATAAGGGTCTTTAATATCCCGCCTACATCAACCCCTCTAAGCCTTTCTATCTCGCTTTTAAGTATCGGCTGCTTGTAGGCAATGATAGCAAGGGTCTCGATGGTTGCCCTTGAAAGCCTGTTAGGGGTTTTCTGAAACATCCTCAGGATATAGGAGCCGTATTCAGGGCGGCTCCTGAACTGAAACCCTCCTGCAATCTCCTTGATAATAAAGCTGCGCTCAAGGGTGTCATAATCATGAATAAGGATTGTAAGGGAGTTCTTTATCTCCGTCTTGTCTGCATCAGGGATGCAGTCATGGATATCCTTTACAGTAAGTGGTTTATCTGATGAAAAGAGCAATGCCTCAATTATCATCTTCAGTGATTTGGCCATTATCTACTTCCTCTTTTTCTTCAAAACGTGCTTCAATACGTATATCGCTTTCAACAGTGGGCTGGTAAACCCTTACAAGACCCATATGAACTATCTCAAGCACCGCCAGGAATGTGATCACAAACTCCTCAAGGCTCCTGTCTGCCTTGAAAAGATCCATGAAAAACAGGCTCTGTTTCTGTTTCAGTTCATCCAGTATCAAGGTTATCTTGTCATTTATTGTAAAATTTTCTGTCCTGAATGTAAGCTCAGCATCCGGGACATAATTATCCAGTATCCTTTTAAAGGCATCCATCAGCTGGAAAAGATTGACCTCAATCTGTGCATCTTCAGGTTCAAAATCAGCAGAATAATCCTTGTCAGGCCTTCGCTGAAATACATCCCTCTCAAGCACCTGCCTTTCTGCCAGATCGTCTGCCAGCTCCTTGAACTGGAGATATTCCAAAAGAGGCCTTGTGATTTCATCCCTGGGGTCTGTCTCCTCACCCTCCTCATCTTTTCCGGGCAGGAGCAACCTTGATTTGATATGGATTAGGGTCGCGGCCATGACCAGAAAATCACCCGCCACATTAATATTGAGCGCCTTCATCATATCAATGTACTCAAGATACTGATCCGTAATAAGGGCAATCGGGATATCAAATATATCCACCTCATTCTTGCGGATAAGATGGATAAGGAGATCAAGGGGCCCCTCAAAGATCTCCAGCTTTATTTTATAGTCTTCTCTTTCTTCCACCTGTCAGATCCCGATAACGGCCTTGACCTCTGCCATCGTATCTGAGGCAATGGATCTGGCCCTTTTATTTCCGCTTTCCATAATCTCCCTGACCATGTCGGGATGAGAGTCCAGCTCAGCCCTTTTCGCCCTTATGGGCTTAAGGGCGCTTATCAGGTTTTCCGCCATCATCTTTTTGCATGCCACACACCCTATTCCCGCATTCCTGCACTCCACATTGATCTGGTTTACAGTCTCGGATGGGCTGTAGATCTGGTGAAATGTAAACACATTACATATATCTGGGTTACCCGGGTCTGTCTTTCTCATACGCTGAGGGTCTGTGACCATCTGGCTGACCGCTGTCCTTATATCGTTATCAGTATCTGTCAGGTAGATGGAATTGTTATAGCTCTTGCTCATTTTACGCCTGTCAAGCCCCAGTATCCTTGAGGTAGGGGCCAGAAGCGTTGCAGGTTCAGGGAAGAGCTCCTTCTGGTAAAGGAAATTGAAACGCCTGGCTATCTCCCTCGTAAGTTCAACATGGGGGGCCTGGTCTTCGCCAACAGGCACCCCGTTTGCTTTGTACATGAGGATATCAGCGGCCTGAAGCACTGGATACCCCAGAAAACCATAAGTATAAAGATCCTTCTGGGTCAGCTCCTTAAGCTGCTCCTTGTATGTCGGGTTTCTTTCCAGCCAGGGAAGAGGCGTTATCATTGAAAATACAAGATGCAGCTCAGTATGCTCCTTTATCTCGGATTGTACAAAAAATGTGGATTTTAACGGATCAAGCCCGACAGAAATCCAGTCCTTTACTATCTCGTTAACAGAGCCCTTTATTACCTTTGTATTGGCATATTCGCTTGTAAGGGCATGCCAGTCCGCTATGAAAAAAAAGCATTCATACTCTTCCTGAAGGTTCTTCCAGTTGTTCAATGCACCATGAAGGTGCCCGAGATGCATTCTGCCTGTAGGCCGCATACCACTGACTATTCTTTTCTGCATTATAACTATATTCTCCTCAATATGATTCCAGGATTGGCCCAACCCTGAAGGATATAAAATCTATTTGCCGGATTTGTTCAGATATCTGGCTTTTACAAATTCCATCTCTTCCTTTTTGCTGTTTACCATGTTTTTAAGCCTTGCCTCTAAAAGCCCTGTCATTATCTCCCTGTAAACAGGCCCCGGCTCAAACCCCATTGCCTTCAGATCCCTGCCCTTTACACTTATGTTTATACCCTTTAACTTAGTGAAATAACTTGATATTATCTTTTTTATCTTTTCATTGTTGGCCTTTGCCATTATAAAAAGCAGGAACTCTGTATCATATTGTGAGAGTAAAGTATAGATACTATAATTATCCTCACTTTCTATCCTGAAGAGGCTGTCAAGCAGACGCCATACATCCTGCCTCTGCCTGTTCATCCTGACGCATTCCAGGTCATTCATCATCAGCCTTGTGGTCAGGCTGTTATACTCTTCAGTATCAAGGTTTGAGGTAAGGGCAAACCAGTAAACCCGCCAGCTGTCACACGGTTCATCCAGGTAGAGAAGCCTGAACCATGATATTACACCATTGATATTTTCCAATAATTTAATTAACTTATCATTAAAATCGATATTTCTTGATAAGAATTTCAGGAGATCGAACTGATGCATCCTGGTTACGGCCTTTAAAGGCTCATCCTCCATAAGGATAAGTTTCAGCTCCATGAAAAGCCTTCTGCCTGAAAGATCCTTGAAGCAGTTGATATCCACCGCATTCCTGATGAGTGACAGGGTAAGCCTGCCTATTTTGAGCCCAAAGCGCTGTTCAAACCTTATTGCCCTGAAGACCCTGGTAGGGTCCTCCACAAAAGAGAGATTATGAAGCACCCTTATAACCCGCTCCTTTATATCCTTCTGTGCGCCGAAATAATCTATGAGATCACCATAGTTCCTGCTATTAAGCCTTATGGCAAGGGTGTTGATGGTGAAATCCCTTCTGAAGAGATCCATCTTAAGAGAACTGGTTTCCACTGTAGGCGGGGCTGCAGGCGTCTCATAATATTCCATACGTGCAGTAGCCACATCTACCTTGAATCCGTCAGGGAATATAAGAACCGCTGTTCCAAATTTTTTATGGCTTCGGACCCTTGCATTGTTATCCTTTGCAAATTCATGGGCAAATATGATGCCATCCCCTTCAATGACAATATCAACATCATAATTTTCCCGCTTGAAAAGGATATCCCTCACCAGCCCCCCTACAAGGTATGCCCTGTACCCAAGCCTGTCTGCACAGTCACCGAATTTTTTAATGATTTCCAGGATGTGTTCAGGCACCTGTTCCTTCAGCATGTGGGCAAGATTCTTATTTTTTGAAAAATGAAGGCTATGCGAGGTATCGTATGAAAAATCCTTAATAACAGGGCCGCCGACAAGTATATTCATGAGATCGGTGCGGGTAATGACACCCACAAGAGTCTCCTCCCTCAATACCGGGAGCACACGCAGGTTATTCTTGATTATCAGCTCCTGTACCTCACTCAAGGGGGTGTCAGGCGTAACAGTGTGGAAATCTATATTCATATACTCCTTTACAGGTATATGACCAAGGTTGAAGAATACCGCCTTCTCCATGATCTGTCTGGTGATATACCCCTCCAGTTTTCCGGCCCTGTTTAAAACTATCAGTACATTTATGTTGTATCTAGTCAAAAGGGCTGAGGCATCCCTGACGCTTTTTTCTGGCAGGATATGGATTACAGGCGATGTCATCATATCCTTTGCCGTCTTCCCGTGGTTTATCAGGTTCTTGAGCAGGGCAAGCAGTGTTCTTTCCACCTGTATTATGGTCTTTTTGCTTATGGTTGCTGATGCTGCCTGCGGGTGCCCCCCTCCCCCGAATTCAAGGGCAATTTCAGCGACATTTACTGCATCATTTCTGCTCCTGGCCACAAGATAGATCTTGTCTTCCATCTGGGCCAGTGCAAAAAGCACCTGGATATTTTCCATGTCCATAAACTTATGGACAAGCATGGCAAAATCCCCGATATATTCCTCCCTTATAACCTTTGCAGTAACCAGCTCAACACCATTGATCACGATTTTTATAGCAGACTGTGTAAGGTCATTAAGCACCCATATCTGTTCGGCAGTGAGTTCCCTTGTAAGGAGGCCTGAGAGGATATTTCTGTCAGCCCCCTGTTCTGTAAGCCATGCGGCAATGATATGGTCTTCAGGGGTGGTGGATGAAAAGGTAAATGAACCTGTGTCTTCATGAATACCAAGAAGCATGACAGTGGCCTCATCAGGTGTAAGACTCAGGCTGCGCCCCTTTATCATCTCAGCAAGGATGGTTGTAGTAGACCCGACCGGTTTGATAATTTCCTTATTTCCCTTAACATCATTGTTTGATGATGGGTGATGGTCATATATATGTATATCCAGCCCCTCTTTATCTATTATCTCAGCAAACCTGCCTATACGGTCTCTCTGCCTGGTATCAACAAGTATAAGGCGCTCTATTGCATTAAAATCTATCTGCTTTGTTCTTGTAAAGCTGAAGAGGTATGATAACGAATGAATAAAAAAATTTCTCAGGTTTTTTTCCTGAGAGCCTGGAAAAACTATCGTGGCATCAGGATATAGCTTTTTTGCTGCCATCATTGAAGAAAGTGCATCAAAATCGGCATTTATGTGGGTTGTTATGATCTCTTTTAAGGCTGTTTCAGACATCGTCCCTCTGACAAGATTATAACTATGAATTATTGAGAAAAAAAAAGCCGGGCAAATATATCCGCTCCGGCTGTATTATTGATAAAAATTGAATGGGTCAGCCCCTATTTACCCTTTAGTTTTTCCTCGTCTTCCTGTTTAGTTTTACACTCTATACACAATGTGGTCACAGGCCTTGCCTTGAGCCTTTCATAGGAGATGTACTCCTCACAGGATTCACAAATGCCGTATGTCCCGCTTTCTATGCGCTCAAGAGCCTCTTTTATCTTGCCGATAAGCTTTCTCTCCCTGTCACGTATCCTTAAGGTAAAATTCCGGTCTGATTCAAGGCTTGCCCTGTCTGTAGGGTCAGGAATATTTTCATTCACATCACTCATCCCTGATACAGTCTTGTTTACCTCACCCAGAAGCTCATCCAGACGCTCTGTGAGGTGTTTTCTGAAATAGTCCAATTGTTCAGTAGTTAGCATGACAAACCGTTTTACTCCGTTACCGGTATTTTATAATTCTGCAAGATTACTGGTAATTATCTAAAAAAGCAATCCATTTTTTAGATCAGCAGCATAGTACTGGCCCACTGACCAGCTCTCTCCTATTTTAGCCGAAAAGCTTCCTCTTCTTTTTTTTCCTGTCGATCCCTTCTATCTTTGCGAACTCCTCAAGGAGCTCCTGCTGTTTACTGTTTAACTTTTTCGGGATAAGCACATTAAGCTTTACCAGGAGCTGCCCCCTCTTCCTGCTGTTGATGCCAGGCATCCCCATTTCAGGGATCGATATGATATCCCCTGGCTGGGCACCCTTTGGTATCTCCATTTCATATCCATCTTCAGTGCCAATAACAGGGATAGTGATCGTATCGCCAAGGGCTGCCTGCACAAAGGATATGGGGATCTCACAAAAAAGGTGATCACCTTCTCTTTTAAAAAGATTGTGATCCCTTACATGCATTACCACAAAAAGGTCACCCGGGGGGCCTCCCAGCTCTCCTGCCTCGCCTTCACCCCTGAGCCTGAGCTGTGAACCAGTATCAACCCCCGGCGGTATCTTTAGATTTATACTGCGTTCAATCTGTACCTTTCCCCTTCCGCTGCAATCTTTACAGGGGTCCTTAATAATACGACCTGAACCGCTGCATGAAGGGCATGTGGTCTTTATCTGAAAGAAACCTTGAGAGCGCACCACCTGGCCGTTTCCGCGGCACGTGCTGCAAACCTGCGGTTCGCTTCCCGGGGTTATGCCGGAACCGTCACAGGTATCGCATCTGCCCCATTTTTTAAACTCTATCACCTCTTCCTTGCCGTTAAAGGCATCTTCAAGTGTAATCTCCAGGTTATACCTGAGGCTATTTCCCTGGACGGGCCGGTTACGCCTTCTGCTGCCTGAACCAAAGCTGAAAAAATCCTCAAATATGTCACCAAAGCTGGAAAAGATATCATCAAAACCTGAAAATCCCCTGAAGCCTGTACCCTGAAGCCCTTCGTGACCGTACTGGTCATATATCTGCCTTTTCTCGCTGTCCCTTAGAACCTCATATGCCTCAGAGGCCTCCTTGAATTTATCTTCGGCCTCCTTGTTGCCTGGGTTTCTATCAGGGTGATACTGCATTGCAAGCTTTCTATAAGCCCTTTTAATGTCATCATCCCCTGCATCCCTGCCTATATTAAGGGTCTCATAGTAATCTCTTTTATCCATTTGAATTCTGCCCGGGCGTCCTATAATAAATCTTCTACTGGAAATGTGGTTTCTGTCAGTTCAGGCAGGATATCCTTCTTGCTCTCGTTTAAAAGCCGGGCCTCTTCTTCGGTCTGGATAGTGATATTGCCTTCAGCTATCTCCCTCAGTGAGAGTACTATATCCCTGTTTTTTGATGAAATAGTTGGCTCTGAACCCTTCCGTAACTGTCTGACCCTTCTTGCTACCATGTGTATCAGGGTAAAACGGTTATTTACATTATCAAGGCAATCCTCTATAGTTATTCGTGCCATGCAATACTCCTCTTTATATGTCTTAGTTACCCAAATTTAAAAACTTTACTTTTTAACACTTATGATATTAAATGTAAAGGTGATTTAAATCCATGTTTTAAAGGGCTTATATCTTTTCTGCCCTGTAAGAACCAAATCAGATTTACTTATTTTACAATGGCTTGATAGTTTTAAGCGCCGTCCCAGCAAATCCTGTACAGATTTTCTTAGACGGCATATTTAAAAATTCTGCACCGGGGTAATAATATGATCGCCAGGGTATTGAGCAGCGCAGTAATTGGTATTGATGCCTATATTGTTGAGGTCGAGGTGGACATCTCACAGGGGTTGCCTGCCTTTTCAACGGTCGGCCTGCCCGAAGGGGCGGTAAGAGAAAGCAAGGAGAGGGTCAGGACCTCAATAAAAAACTCTGGTTATCATTTCCCTTCAGACAGGATCACTGTAAATCTTGCACCTGCCGATACAAAAAAGGAGGGAACCGCCTTTGACCTGCCAATGGCCATCGGCATTCTTACCGCTACAGGTGTTATCCCTGAAAACAATAACAAAAGGTTTCTTGTTATGGGTGAACTATCCCTTGACGGGCTTATACGCCCTGTAAAGGGAATATTGCCGGTAGCAGTGACTGCAAAGGAGTCAGGCCTTGACGGTATATTTCTCCCGGTGGAAAATGCTATGGAGGCCGCTGTAGTAAAAGGCCTTAATGTCTACCCTGTAAACACACTGTCAGAGCTTGTAGAGGTATTGTCAGGCGAAAAAAATGCAGACCCCTTCATATCAAATTTCAATGGTCTGTTTGAAAACAGGGAGATGGATATAGATTTCAGCGATGTCAAAGGGCAGGACAATGTGAAACGGGCAATGGAGATAGCAGCAGCCGGAAATCATAATATTATAATGATCGGCCCTCCAGGCGCAGGTAAGACCATGCTTGCAAAACGCATATATACCATTCTCCCAGACCTCTCTTTTGAAGAGGCGCTTGAGACATCAAAGGTATACAGTGTAATGGGTCTTATGCCGGAGGGTAAGGGTCTTATTACAACAAGGCCATTCAGGGCGCCGCACCATACAGTCTCCGATGCAGGGCTCATAGGAGGCGGACAGAACCCCAAGCCAGGGGAGGTGAGTCTTGCGCATAATGGTGTGCTCTTTCTGGATGAGATACCGGAGTTCAAAAAGAATGTCCTGGAGGTGCTGAGGCAGCCAATGGAAGAGGGGTATGTGACCATCACAAGGGCAAACTCCACTGTAACCTATCCTGCCAATTTTATGCTTGTGGCTGCAATGAACCCCTGTCCATGCGGCTACTTTGGCAGTAAAAAAAGGGATTGCCACTGTTCATACACCCAGATACAGAGATACAGGACAAAGGTGTCGGGGCCGCTTATGGATCGTATAGATATCCATATGGATGTACCGGCAGTGGAATACAAAGACCTCTCTGCAAAGGCAGAGGGCAAGACCTCCAAAGAGATACTTCAAAACCTTAAAAAGGCAAGAGAGATACAGAAGGAACGCTTCAAGGGTTTAAAGATCCACAATAATGCGAACATGACAGGCAGGCATATAAAAAAATTCTGTGAGATAGACAATGATTCTGACAGGCTGCTCGAAACAGCAATGGAAAAGCTCGGGTTAAGCGCAAGGGCACATTCAAGGATACTCAAGATAGCAAGGACCATTGCAGATGTGGATGGGAGCGAAAAGATCAGCGCTGATCACGTTGCAGAGGCTATACAGTACAGGAGCCTGGACAGAAAGGTGATGAAGTGATGAGCCTATTTATCCATGTTTCTAACTGACATTTTAAAAGGCAATTATTTACTTTTTACTATTTCAGAAAGCCATTTTGATAATTTACAGGCTAATACCTCCAACATTATATGGTAAGGGCTAATTTTCACCATTGCTTTTCCCTTTAAAATCTACCTGAGAAACGTTCATCAATTCGATTGTAATCCATCCAAAAGAAGAGAGACCGGAAAAAAATTTATCAGATGTTTCAATATCAGCATGGTGAGAGCCTGATATAGTATCACCAGACCCTTTTGTAACAATAACTGTGAGATCCCTGGGTTTGTCATTCTCATCTCTTTTCATCTCAATTGTCCTGATATCATCATACGCAACATCAATGTTCTGGCTGCCATCCCACACCTTGATAAACCGCCTTCTTCCCTGGTCCCACTTACCGCCAAGCATTGGGGATGATAAACTTATTTTTTCTCCATTCACAAAAGTAATATCCGCATTATATAAAGGCCCTTTTATGTCCCGATCCTTTGGGTCATAGTTTTTTATTTCCCTTGCAAAATTTTTCAGAACAACAATGTCATCACATTTTAAACACACTATAGAGAAGGGCTGTTCAGGGTTACCATAATCACAGATCTGCCGATTAACACAATATGCCTTAATAGAAATATCCTGATCATAAATTCTATAGGTAATATTATGGATATAATACATCATGTTCTTATATTTCCCCACACGGGTATTTGTATTTTCCATAGATAAAATACTTATCAACGGAAGGCTTATGCTGTAATTTTCACTCTGCAATTTAACATGCGCTGTTGAAGGTTTACCATTTTCGCCTTGTAAAATATTAAACTCCATAAATTTTTCATCCCTCATTAAAAACACCATGCTGTTTTCAATTTTGGGTTTGTAGGATTCAAACAGTGCATTTTTTTGTTCCAGCAGGGATGCTATTTTTTTGTCTGCCCGAGGGGTATAGTCCTTTAAAAACCAGTGGGCTCCAAAGGAAAAAGCGCACAATAAAAAGCTGAACAGTATCATTGCCATAAGTCCATCAACGCCTCTCTGCAGGGCCTCTGTGCCGGAGATAACATTATAGTGAATAACTGTGGAGAATGTCTTTTCTTCCCGTTCAACTTCTTCTTCATAGGATTTGAAAATAAGGGCGCTTACAGCAGTAAAGGCACCATACAAACTGATTATCGCCAATATAATCAGTATCCCGATGTACCACCATGAAGGGGATTTGGGCATTAATACAGGAGAGATGATAAAGCAGGCATTTATTAAGGTTAAAAAAGATAATAATAATCGTGAACCCAGGTGGCCTTCTATCAGGCTGCCCTTACTTACCCCTGATAAAAGACTTAAAATCACAAGAAATACAAACCATATCAGGCAGAGCATCCCGAAATGATTTTCAAAATAGACAAAGATCCCCACGTTGTCAGTATTGTTCCCTGCCAGGGCCGATGTGAATGAGCAGATAAAAATTGCGACTAGTGAAGACAAAATAACGTGTTTTTTAATTGCAGTCATAATGATATTTCTCTCTTATGTTTATTTTATCATTGATAAGAAATTGAAAAGACAATGGCATTATTAAAAATGAAATTAATGATGTCAACAGGATTGAGTGGCCAGACTTGAATTGCAGTATTTTTTTCAGCCTCAGCACATCTTCGGCTTCTACAACCCTGTCAGCAGTATTCGCATGGAATATCCCGCTACTGCGCCCAGATCAGCCTCTGACAGGTATAGGATAAAAGACATCATGATATTCAATGGAGAGCGATCGTCAATAATTTAATTTGTCCCCACGGTCAGTGAGAACACTTACTTTAGACACTCTGCGTCGTATGAAAATTCTTTCTGGTTTACCGCTCTATTTCAGGACTCTTCAGTAAACAATTTGATGATATGGAAGCCAGCTACACCAGGATCGGTTGCAGAATATTGAATTTTATATGATGCATGATCTGAGACAGATTTCCTTCCAATTAGTATCTAATAACCCTATCCTATTTACTGAACACAGCGCCAGATATACCTTTCTCTGAAGCGTTAGCGATTGCTTTCTGCTGTATTTTCCCATAAAAGTAATCAGGTGCCAAATGGAATGGTAATAGACGAGTTGTATTATGACAAGAAAGACCCTGTTAATAAGGGGGTATTAAAGTATCTGGCTGTTGTGTGTGCTGCTGGTGTAATGATGAATAGAGTTGTTTATAAATGTCCGCTAACCGGAAATGTATATTGTTTTGTTACAAGTTTAAACAAAACAATACCGCCAGGCCTGATTGCCTTTCTTTACAAATGCAGATGGGATATTGAAAAGGTTATAATCAGTAAAAGACTCAACAGCAAAAAATGGCCTGTGTTTCTTATAGCACCTAAAAGAGCCACACAGAGATCAGTAAAATTCATTAGATGGCTACGCAATCACCTGTTCATGAACACTTCGTGGCGTGAGGCTCTGGGGCCTTTACAGCAAATCTATGCGGTTTTTTTGAGATGAAATATTGGACACCAATGGTGTCTGGTTCCATCCTGCCAACCTTGACCATAACCACCAGGCTGCATATACCTTACGATTCGCATTTAATGGTTCACTGTGGGGAGTGAAAGGCCAAGGCCACCGCCATTGGCAAATCCAAGAAGACCGGTCATACCAGTTGTAAGCTGGCTCCCATGGGACGTATGTCCGTATGCAATATGAAGGATCGCCTTTGCCTGCTCAATGGCTGACTGAGGGATCTGTGTGATATCCATGCTGTTATGGTCAATGATAATTGCATCCGCTGAAAATACAGGTGCCACGAAAACTGATAATAATAAAATCAATGGTATTAATGTTCGCATAATCATAATTATAACCAATACTCTTCTGTCGATTAAATATTATTTATAATCA
>JAAZBV010000030.1 GCA_012513605.1 Desulfatiglans sp.
AAAAACCCTTGTTAAAAGGGCGCTGTTAGCACTTAAGGCTTAAAATTATAATTCGTAGAGACAAGGCATGCCTTGTCTCTACAATTGTTCAACTGGGCATATTTATCCGCCTTCGGGAGACCCTTCTGTAATTCGATGGCGTATGGAGTAAATCTTTATAGCTAACCACGGAGGGCACTGAACTCACGGAGGAAGAATATCATTTCATTTTTTTGTAGGGTCGGGGTTTATACTCGACCATCTCAAGGTCTATTAACCACCAAATACGGTCGGGTATGAAACATGACCCTACGAAAACCACTGCAATTAATCATTTTCTGGGCAATATTCATCTGATCAAATGGGTTGTTCTCCATAAAACATTTCATTAACATCTGCATTTTCTTCCAGAAAATCATCAGGTATTTTTATTTGACCTTTAAGCAGGCCCAGTTTCCGTTTGGATATAGGATTATATGGCACCACTTTAACAAGCGAAATATTATTTTTTGCGATAATAACCTCCTCACCATTGCATGCCATCTCCACCAGTTTCAACAACTTTACCTTTGCCTCAGAAATATTGATTATCATAATACACTCCTAAACCCGTATGATTATGAGTAAAGCGTACCAGATTGGACCATGTTGTTCAACTTGTTTAAATAGTGGATTACCATAAGTAGACAATAAGGTTATTATCCTTAATAACTATTACTTGTTGACACCCCTGCCATAAATCCATAAACTCCTTTCCCGAAAAGGCTTCCTGTCTCCTGCATTCAGATCGGTTTTTATATCTAATCAGTGTGCACATGAAGTAAATCAGGAAAATACACAAGGAGGCAGGATCTACTTCCCGCTTTTTATGACAGTGACTGCAAGTGATAAACCTATTATTCTTTCTACCAAAGGGCTGAGCGTACATTTTGGAGGGCTTATTGCCCTTAATAATGTTGATGTAACTGTCAGAGAGGGTGAGATCCACGGCCTTATAGGGCCAAATGGCGCGGGTAAAACCACATTCACAAATGCAGTATCAGGGCTGATCAGAGAAAAAACTGGAGAAATACATTTTTTTGATCAGGTAATAAGTATTCTCGAACCCCACATCATTGCTGAAAGGGGCATATCCCGCACATTCCAGAAGGCACAGGTGCTTCCAGGTCTGAACTGCCTCGAAAATGTCATGACAGGCTGCCATGCAGGCATAAAGTCAGGCATGTTAAAGACCATGCTCCTCCCCGGTTTTTTAAGAAAGGGAGAAGAAGATGAGATAAGGGAAAAGGCGAAACTCCTTCTTGACCTTGTGGGCATGACCGGGTCAATTAAAAAGGCAGGTAGCGACCTTTCATGGATGGAATGCCAGCTCATACAGATCGCCCGTTCCATGGCAGCTTCACCAAAGCTCTTAATACTTGATGAACCTACAGCAGGCATGGGGTTTGATGAAAGCCGCATGGTCGGAAATATTATCAGACAGATAAGGGATACAGGTGTTACCATCATACTCATAAGCCACGATATGAAGCTTGTAATGGAAAACTCTGACCGGGTCTCTGTGCTGGACTTTGGGGAGATGATTTTTGAAGGCGATCCTGAGGCCCTTAAGGATAATCAAAAAGTGCTGGAGGCATATCTTGGGACAGAATAGCATCCTGACCATAAATGGGATATCCTCGTTTTACGGGCCCATATGCGCGATCAGGGATATTTCAATGGAGATACGCCACAATGAGATTGTCGGACTTATTGGGGCAAACGGCGCAGGGAAATCGAGCCTCATGAAATCCATTCTTGGTATCAGGCCGGTTAAAAGCGGCAGCATAATATTTAATGATAGGGATATCACCCGTACCTCAACCCCTGAAATAGTCGCATCAGGCATTGCATATGTGCCAGAGGGCGGTGGTGTATTTCCCTTTATGACTATTAAGGAAAATCTTCAACTGGGGGCAGTCCATTATAAAGGTAATGTGAATGAACGAATAGAAATGATATATAAAAGGTTCCCGCTGTTAAAGGAGCGGGAGACCCAGCAGGCAGGCACACTCTCCGGCGGGCAGAGACAGCTTGTTGCCATAGGAAGGGCATTGATGTCATCGCCTAAGCTCCTTATGCTTGATGAGCCGTCACTCGGCCTTGCCCCAAAGGTTGTTGAAGAGTTGTTCAGGCTGATAATGGATTTAAAGAATGATGGCTATACAATACTTTTAAGCGAACAGAACGCCAGAAAGACATTGCAGCATGCAGACCGTGCATATGTGTTCCGGACAGGGAGTGTAATTCTGCATGGTACAGGTAAAGAACTCATGGATAACCCGGTTGTGCAGGAGGCGTATCTGGGTGGATAAAAAAAATAACGTTGAACATCGAACCTCCAACACCTGTCCCGCCATAGTTTTAACGACGGCGGATCGAATGTTGAATAAGGAAAATGGCCGCATTTATTAGCTATATATTATCAGGCATACAGCTTGGCATCCTTTATGGGATAGTAACCATAGGGTTTAATTTGTTAATCCTTGTTACAGGCGTGCTTAATTTCAGCTACAGTCACCTCTTGGTACTTTCCATGTATGCTGGCTGGCTCATACTTGAGGCGACAAACAACATCTGGCTTGCAGCAGGGGGTACCGTTGTAACAGGGGTGATCCTCAACGCAGTACTAACACCGCTCTTTTTACCATTTATAAAAAAACGGGCGCACCTGGAGTCACTTGTCATATCAATAGGCATTGCGCTCATCAGTGTTGAAATCATGTCACACTGGCTTAATGCGGGGTTACCCATAGCATTCTCAAAGACAATCCAGATGTCTGATTCAGCAATAAAGTTCGGGCTTGCCAGCATCGGTATGGGCAGGATCATTTCGCTTATTGCAGGGATAATACTCCTGTTTGTATTTTTCAGAGTCCTCTATCACAGCAAACAGGGAAGGATATTAAGGGCAGTTGCGCAGGATACAGAAACAGCAGCAATGATGGGGATTTCAATACCAAAAACCATGCTTGTAAGCTTTGCCCTTGGCGGGCTTCTGGCAGGTGTTGTGGCAATCCTCATGGCTGTATCCCTTGGCTCAGCATCAGCGGAACTGGGTGATAATATAACCCTTATGTGTCTTGCCATACTCTTTCTTGCGGGCATAGGAAACCTAAAGGGCGGATTGATCTGCGCAGTTTTTATGGGGATTGTCGAAGGTCTGGTAATGGGCTATCTTCCGCCAGACTGGACAAAGGCATTTGCCTTTTCAGTAATACTGGTGGTGCTTTTGTTTAAACCCGAGGGCCTATTCGGCTCACAGCATTAGAGGTAAAAAGAGTGACCCTGTTTCAATTTTATTTTTTTGAGTTCTCCGCCATATACATCATGATAGGCTGGGCAGTCTACCTGATGTTCCGGATAAACCAGCCCTACTTCGGCTCACTTTATTCAATGTGTATTGGGGCATATTTTGCCGCATACACATCAATCAACTTTGGATGGCCTGTTTGGCTTATACTAATTGGCGCTGTCATATTAAGCGCATTGATAGCCCTGATACCCGCCTTCAGGCTCGCTAAACTAGGGCCCTTTCCAATGGTTATTGCCAGCATAGCATTGCTCTTCATCATACAGACCATTGTAAAAAATACAGATGTGCTTGGCGCACGCTATGGACTCTTCGGCATGCCCTTTATCCCGCAACACATTACGCTGATGATAACCTATGGCCTGCTGATATTAATAGGATATGTGGTTTTTCATCTGAACTATTCTCATATCGGAAGGGCAATGGATGCTATACATTTTGACAGGGATGTGGCAGAGACACTCGGTATTAACACAAACAGTCTCAGTGTTCAGTTTCAAATTATTAGCTCAGCCATAGGCGCCATTGCAGGGGTGCTTTATGCCTACACAATGCAGGGGGTCTTCCCGGCGGCCTTTAACATGAATCTGATGATGTATGCCATAACAATAGTGGTGCTGGGCGGTATGCATACCATGTGGGGGGTAATCATCTCAGCCCCCTTTTTATGGGGTATCAGCCAGTTTCTACCGAAAAACCTTACAGGGCTTTCCATTATCATATATGGTGTGTTATTAATTCTCATGCTGCTGGTGCGGCCCGGCGGTATAATAGACAGAAAAACAATAAAGAGATTTACAAGGGGGTAATGAATGAGATTACGAAAAAACAACCTTATGTTATTATTTGCTTCTGCTTTTATGAGCCTTTTTATATTAACCTCATGCGGCACGAATGAACCTGAAAAGAGCGGCCCTGCAAGTGAATGGAAAATACCTTTTCTTATTTTTCTCTCCGGCCCCATTGCGGGTGACGCGGCCCAGCATAAATGGTTAACAAACCAGGTCGTTGATGAGATCAACAGCGCTGGCGGCATTGCAGGAAAGCCTTTAAGGGTAGAATTCTATGATACAGCCATGGACCCGCCAAAGGCAGCATCATGCATGGCACAGATAATTGATGCAAAGGCCCTCTGCTTATTAGGTCCGATGAATGGCGATGAATGCAAGGCAGCCATGCCTCTTGCCTTTCGGGAAGGGATATATGCATTCTCAGGCACAGCCACAGATGATATATTAAAACAGTTTAAACCTTGGATTTTAAACACCTCCGGCACTGTTGAAGAGGAAAAGGCATATGCCATGCCCATGTGGATAAAACATGTCCCTGCCGTTACATCAATTGCAGGCATTATTGAGCCCACCTATACATTTATAACCACTACCTGGGAGGCGCATAAGGCTAAGGCCGATGAGATGGGGATCAAGACATACAATACAATTGAGGCACCTTCAGGCATGCTTGACTACAGCAGTATTGCAGTGCGGGCAATAAATACAGGCGCCACCGGATTTTATGTTGCATGTTCCGAAGAGACCGCTGCAAAGGTGGTAAAGGAGCTGATCAACCGCAATGTTAACCCAAACCATATCTGGCTGTGGGCAAATTCAATGGGGCCTGTATTCCTGAAGCAGTCCGAAGGATTTAATGAGGGGCTTTATACCGGCACATCCCCCACATACAGTGAAAACCCAAAGTATGACGAATACCTTAAACGCTACATGGAGACCCATAACGGTGAACCTCTTAAATTCATGTGTCATTACAATGCTGAACTCCTCTACCTGATTAAGGAAGCCATTGAGACACAGGGGATTACAGGTGACCCCGCAAAACTAAAGGAAGAGCGCATAAAGATAAGGGATTATGCAAATAACAAAAAGGGGTTTAAGGGGCTCAAATACACCTATGATATTGTAGATGGCCAGGGGGTATGTATACCCAAATATCTTTACAGGATAGAAAAGGGGCAGACAGTGCTGATAGATAAGGTGGTACCGGAAAGTAAGTATTAGTCTGAAGCTGTTAGCAAGCTGTAGGTTGTCAGGTTTTTCCTTCAGCCTGCTTTTCAATAATCCGACTTTCGTTAAAAGCTAAAGTATTCTGTTTATTTTTCCCGATAGTTTTTCATGAACAGTATGAATATTTAAAGTGCATTAGCCTAGCAAAACATACTATCTCTTCAATTTTTTTATTTATAATCCAGTAAATGTAGCTTATAAAAATAAAAATCCCGAAGAGGTGGTGAAGGCTGCTGTAATAGGCGGCATGACCATGACAGGCATGTGGCAGAAGGTTTCTGAAATGTTCGAGGTGAAAACCGGAATAAAGGTTGAGGTTGTGGCTACCGGTCCAAGGGCCATCATAGAAAAGCCCTTTAAACAGGGAGAGGTCGACCTGCTGACAATGCACTCGGGAGATATTACAACAGACCTGGTTGCAGATGGGTATGGCATTAATATGGTTCCTTGGACTCATAATAATACTGTAATCATAGGCCCGGCTGAAGACCCGGCAGGAATAAAAGGCATGAAGAGCGGGGCAGAGGCCTTAAAAAAAATTGCAGCGACCAGATCAAAATATTTAGA
This sequence comes from Desulfatiglans sp., assembly GCA_012513605.1. NCBI lineage: Bacteria > Pseudomonadati > Thermodesulfobacteriota > Desulfobacteria > Desulfatiglandales > Desulfatiglandaceae > Desulfatiglans > Desulfatiglans sp. Next base: position 5,920 of record JAAZBV010000030.1, read on the forward strand.
TATGTGGGGGATTGGCAAGCGTGAGATAAGCCAGAAAATGTGGAAAAAGGCCGGGATATTCCCACCGGAAGGTGACTGGGTAATAAAAGAGAAGAGAAGGAGCACTGAAGAAATACTTATTTGCCTCAGTGAACAAAAGGCATACAGCTTTTTTGGAAGGATACCTGTTCTATTTGAAAAAAGAGAGTTCAGTGGCCTGGAAATAATGGTTGAGGATGACCCTGATATGATGAGGCCATACATAGTTATGCTTGCCAATCCAAAGGCCTTCCCTCATGCAAACTATGAAGGGGCAAAAAAATTACAGGATTTTTTACTCTCTAAAGAGGTTCAGGATTTTCTGGGCAAATTCAAGGCAGATGAATTCAGCGGCATACCCATTTTTTATCCTCTAAGAAACAGGGCTTTAGAAGAAAATAATATAAGAAAGCAATAGTATAAAAAGGAAAAAAATTGAAAAAACAGAATTATTTTATAGGTATTTTATTAGCAGCAGGACTTATATCAATGCAGGCAGTTGCATTTGAAAATACTACTGATCAGAAGGTGTACACACTTGGTGAAATAGTCGTTTCAGCGGAAGGAGAAGGGGTAGAGACAATTGGAACAGTAAGAGAAATCACTTCTGATCAAATAGAGGCATCAGGAGCTGAAACACTTAATGAGGCATTAAAGCTTTTACCTGGTATAAATATTGTAACAGGCGGGCAGGGTGTCCCAAGGTTGAACCTGAGAGGAATGAGACCAAGACATATCACTCTTCTTATTGATGGCATTCCATTCAATTCAGCAGGCGACGGACAGTTCGACCCCAGCCTGATTACTACAGTGAATATAGCAAAAATAAAAATCTCCTATGGAAATGATTCAGTCCTTTATGGCGCCGGAGGGCTTGGAGGTGTAATCAACGTTATCACAAAAAAGGGAACGAAAAAGACAGAATTTGATATTGATGGAAAATACCAGCAAAAGGATAACATGCTTGCCAAAGCTAATATTTCCGGAGGGACAGATAAGGTAAATTATTTTGTAAGCGCCAGTGATTTTAGCAGCGATGGGTATAGGCTTTCCGATGACTTTATCCAAACTGATTATGAAGATGGCGGTACAAGAAATAATAGCGACAGAGAACTAAGAAGCCTTTTTGGTAATGTGACTTTAACACCGAATGATAAAACCCAGGCAGGCCTGATCATAAATTATATTAAAGGAGAGTATGGCATCCCTGCCATTACCCTTGATAGAAATGATCCCTTTGGTAAAAATCCAAAGTACGAAAGAGTGGATGACCATGAGGCACTCAGCATGGGCCTTTCCGGAGGCTACCTTATTAATGGCCACTTAAGCCTCAGGGGCTGGGCCTATATGAATGATCTTGAAGAAATAAAAAACGGGTATGACAACGATACCTATACAACACAAAGATCAAGGAACTCTTACAGGGCTAATGAAACCACTGAAATCCGCGGTGCAAATCTTCAGACTCAGTACATGTTTGATAATTCCGGAAAGTTATCCCTCACACTTGGAACAAAGAAAGAGAGGTTTGAAAGTCTTGGATGGATTATGGAATCAGCTTCTGGCGGCGGGAGCGGAGGCGGAGGTGGAGGTGGAGGTGGTTCAAGTACAGCCGTCCAAAGCCCCTTTGATGAAAACCATGAAATAACGACACACACAGTGGCAATCGAGTATGAAATACAACCCCTGGAAAGCCTTGGATTTGTAGCAGGATACGGTTACTCCTGGTTAAAAAAGGAAAATAATCCTGATGATAACACGGATAATTTTATTGTCGGATTTAACTATGATTTTACAAAAAATAGCAGAATCAGGGGATCCATTGCAGACAATATCAGGTTCCCATCTGTTACGCAGCTATACGGTGTAGATGAGGGGAATCCGAATCTGGACTTTGAAAAGTCAATGAATTATGAACTCGGTTTTGAACAAATCATGGATAAGATTGATACAGTTTTTTCCATAACCGGTTTTAGAAGAGATGTTGAGAACTACATCTCAAAGGATGATGATGGCGTAAACCAGAACCATGATGAATATCAATTCCAGGGAGTAGAGATAACAGCCGGAAATAATTCCATCGAAGATCTGGAACTGAGACTTGCCTACACATACATGGACTCTAAGGATAAATCCAGAGAGACACTTGTTAATCAGATCCAGTATAATCCTGAACGAAAGCTTGCTTTGGAATGTGTTTATAATTTTATATACGACATCTCAGCCTATACCAGCATCGAACACATAGAAAAGCAGTACTACTATAACAGCGATTACACACTAAAGGGCAGACTTCCTGATTATTCAGTTGTAAACCTCAGGGTTGAAAAGAGGCTCTTTTCAGGATCAATGAAGATATATGCCGGTGCAGACAATCTTTTTGATAAAAACTACTTTGAAAGCTATGCGCTCCCCAGAGAAGGAAGGAGCCTGTATGGGGGGGTCACATACTCTTTTAGATGATGAGGTCGAAATGAAAACAAAAATATACTTGATCGGTTTTAGATTATTTTTAGTGTTAGCTTTTGCGGTCCAGACAGTGTTTGCAGGTTCTGCAAAATTCTACATTGTCGGCATGGGCACTGTGCCAGACCTTTTAACAATTCGCGGGGCAAAGATAATTGAACAGAGTCAGATTATCATGCTGGAAGATGAAGAGGACAAAGAGGCATGGAAGGAGTTCATCGGGAATAAGGAAATATGGATGGTCTCCAATTCTGCCAGACGTTATTATGGCCTTGATCCCGATAAGATAACAGATGAAAACCTGAAAAAAAAGGTTAAAGAGGTTGATAAAACCCGAAGAGAGATTATTGAAAAAATAACAAATGCTGTCAGGGCGGGGAAAATCGTTTCAGCCCTTCAGTCGGGCGATCCTATGATGTTTGGTTTGACCTATTACCTGGAAATGCTTCCAGAAGATATCCCCACCGAGATAGTCCCTGGTATAGGTGTAGCTGGTCGTGATAAATTGAGCCAAAAATGGTCGTTAAGAATTGAGCCACTCTGGTAGAGGCAAGGGATTATTAGTATATTAAAAGATTTAATCCCAGATACAGAGGAGAACGGCTTGAAAAAA
>JAAZBV010000031.1 GCA_012513605.1 Desulfatiglans sp.
ATAATTGAAAAGGATGCGTCCATAGGCGGAAAGATGGTCAGGCTTGACAAGGTGTTTCCAACACTTGACTGTGCCTCCTGTATTACCACCCCCAAGATGGCCTCTGTGGCGCATCACCGGAATATTACAATCTTTACACTGTGTGAACTAGTAAAACTTGATAAAGATGACACAGGTTTCAGGGCAAAGGTTATAAAAAAACCGAGATATGTAAATCAGGAGACATGCATAGGATGCAGGCAGTGCGAATATGCCTGCCCGGTCATGGCCCCTGACAAAGATCAGATGGACTTAACTGCCCGCAGGGCCATATACATACCATTTACAAACGCAATTCCTCAGACAGCATTGCTTGATGTTGAAAGCTGCGTCCTGTGCGGCAGATGCGAAAAGGTATGCCCGACCAATGCGGTAAATTATTATGACAAAGAAGAGCTTATTAATCTTGAGGCAAAGGCATGTATTGTTGCAACAGGATATCAGCTCCTTACCGGTTTTACGTCTCGTGTATACGGGGAGCCCGCCCAAAACCCCAATATCATCGATGCGCTTCAGCTTGAAAGGATACTCGCACCTACAGGCCCCTACATGGAGTTGCTCAGGCCCGGAGACGGCAAGGAGCCTGAAAGCGTGGCCTTTATACAGTGCGCAGGGAGCAGGGATCAGACAAACGGCGTTGCTTACTGTTCAAGGGTCTGCTGCATGTATGCCATTAAAAATGCACTGCTTATCCAGCAGGAGCTCCCTGAAACAAAGGTAACCATATTCTATATTGATATGAGGGCATTTGGAAAAAATTATGAGCAGTTTTTCCAGAATGCAAAAGAAAAGGGAATAAGATTTGTAAAGGCAAAACCGGTTATCCACAGCAGGGGAGATAATGGCGGCGTTATTCTTCGTTATGAAGAACAGGAAGGTAACGGCAGAAATATTTTAAAGGAATTTGATATGGCGGTTATGTCGCTTGCAATCCTTCCTGCATGGAATCCTTCAGAAACAATGGGCCTGACTGTTGCTGAAGATAATTTTTTAAAGGGGCCCTTCCCCAAGATGTCACCTGCGCTTACAGGCAGAGAGGGTATATTTATGGCAGGTGTTGCATCAGGGCCTAAGGATATCGTTGACAGCATAGTTGAGGCAGGGGCAGCAGCCATGGAGGCATCCAATTATCTGAAGGCAATTGATTCTTTAAGGGCAGCCTGATCAATCCGGGCGGCAATTCCAAGAAATATTTTTTGATCAGAGTAAAGTTTTAAAATGGATACAAATAAAAAAGAAAATATTAATACCGCAGAACCAAAGGTTGGCGTTTATGTCTGTCACTGCGGAGGCAATATTTCAAATACAGTTGATGTTGAAAAAGTGGTAGATGCAGCCTCAAGGATGCATGGAGTTACCATAGCAAGGCGTAACATGTTCATGTGCTCTGACCCGGGGCAGGATCTTATCATAAATGATATCAAGAATGGGGAGATAAACCGTGTTGTTGTTGCGGCCTGTGCACCCAGCCTGCATGAGCTTACCTTCAGGAGCGCCATCCTCCGCACCGGGCTCAACCCCTATCTTTATGTCCACGCAAATATCAGGGAGCAGGTTAGCTTTGTCCATGATGGAGATGAGGCAACCAATAAGGCCATAGCCATTGTAGCTGCGGCAGTCGGAAAGGTGAAGGAGGTTAAACCCCTGGAGGCCACCAGTGTTGATGTAAAAGGTCACGCAACTGTAATAGGGGCCGGTGTAGCAGGCCTTAAATCCGCAATAGATATGGCAAAAAGGGGATTAAAGGTTTCTATAATTGAAAAAAGCCCCTTCCTTGGAGGCCAGACCGCCCTTCTTGATAGGCTTTTCCCATATGGAGACAGGGCCGGGGATATTATATCAACCCTAGCTAAAGAGGCAGTTTCACTCCCGAACATAGGAATCCACACATGCTCAGAGGTTATCAGGCAGGAAGGTTATATCGGTAATTTCAGGCTGACCATATTGAAAAATCCACCTTCCGATGAAAAAGAGCTTTATAATATGAATAAGATTGCGTCCGGTTCAATAAAAGCCAATGAATATGTGCCTTTTATCGGGGTTTATCATAATTCTCCCCCCGAGGCTCAAGAGGAGTTCAGCATAGAAACAGGCGCTATAGTTATTGCTACAGGTTTTCACAGCTATATCCCCGCACAGGGCGAATATGGTTACAGGGATTTCCCTGAGGTGATCACCTTGAGGGAGCTTATCATGGAGCTGGCCACAAATACTGGGAAAGGCGAGTTCCTTAGAATCGGGGGCAGAACAATTAAAACCATAGCAATGATACACTGTGTTGGTTCCAGGCAGGTAGAGGGCATACACACGCCGGATCAAAATGGTTTTATCAACCCCAACTGTTCACGCACATGCTGCACCGGCCTGTTGCACTCTGCAATTGAAATCATAAACAGGCACCCGGAAACATGTATTTTCAATATCTACCGTGATATCAGGACATACGGGAGGTTACATGAAGAGCTCTATGCCGAGGCATCTGCTAAAGGCGTAAGGTTTGTCCGCTTTAATGTTGAGAATCAGCCGGCAGTCAAAAAGAACCATGAAGGTTATGCCCTCTCTGTATTTGCAAAGGATAATCTGCTTCAGAATGAAGAGCTTGAAATACCTGCTGACCTGGTTGTGCTTGCCACAGGCATGCACCCTGGTAAAATAGAACCTCTTATTGACCTTTTAAAAATCCACTGCGGGGCAGACGGGTTTCTGCTTGAGGTTCACCCGAAATTAAGACCTGTTGAGATATTTACCGCAGGGATATACCTTGCGGGGAGCTGCCAGGCGCCAATGGATGTTACAGAGGCTGCTGCAGCTGCTTCAGCTTCCGCATCAAAGGCCTCCATTCTGCTGTCAAAGGGAAAAGTAGACCTGGAGCCTTTTGTATCAAAGGTGGACAAGGATGCCTGCGCAAGGTGCCTCACCTGTTTAAGGGCATGTCCATTTGATGTGCCGGTTATGGAAGATGACGGGGCATATATTAATCCTGCGGCCTGCTATGGCTGCGGCGCCTGTGTATCAGTATGCCCTGGGGGGGCAATATCCCTTGCACAGTATGATAATGAGGAGATATGTTCTCAGGTAAGAGGAGCAATTAACCAGGGGATCATAAACACAGATAATAATAACAGGAGATAATAGTTGTCCGAGTTTGAACCTAAAATAATAGTATACTGCTGCCAGTATTGAGGCTACACAGCCGCGGACCTGGCAGGTTCATTACGTATTAAGTATCCTTCAAGTGTAAGGGTTATTAAACTCCCCTGTACAGGGAGAATTACACCCCAGCTCCTTTTAAAGGCAATAGAAGAGGGAGCAGACGGGGTATGCGGTATTGGCTGTATGGAGGGAGACTGCCATTATATTGATGGAAATATAAAGGCGCGTAAAATCATCAACCACACAAAAAAGGTGCTTGAATCCATAGGTGTGGAGACTGATAGGGTAGCAATGTATAACTTAAGCGCATCTGACGGGCCTCTGTTTGCAAGATATGCTGATGAGTTCCATGAAATTATAAAAAGGCTGGGACCTCTCTATTTAACCCGGGAAGCCAAAGAGGTTTTAAATGGCTGATCAAGACATTGAAAAGGCACCCACAGACTCTAAAGAGAGACTCAAGGCATTAAGAGAAGAGCGCAGCAGTATGATTGAGCGTAATAAAGAACTCTTAAAAAAACAGAACAGTGACTCAGGCCTGATTAAAAAAGGGCTTAAAGAAGGCGCAAAGACCATCCCTGAGCTGGAAAAGGAGACAGGCATTAGAAGTGATATTATCCTATACTACATTTCTACCATGAAGAAATATGGCGAGGTTACTGAGGCAGGTCATTCAGCAGGATATTTCAGATATTCCCTTGTTGAAAAAAAGAGGCCATCTAAAAAATAGAGGGGCTATCTGCAATTTGTCTGGCATTCCTGGTCGCATGTGCCATCATATGGTTCAGCCTGCAGTGTTGAATGATCAATGCCAAACCTTTCCCTTAAAATCCTGTTGGCATCATTAATACTCTGTTGCCATAGGTTTGTGTCTGTACAGCAGGATGAAAGCCTTATATGAGCGGATAATATTGGCATTCCTGAGGTTATTGTCCATATGTGAAGGTCATGAACAGACTCTATATATTCCATCTCTTCAAGAGCCCTTTTTACCTCCAAATAGTCAATATTTTCAGGAGTTGCCTCAAGCAGGATATTTATGGTCTGTTTGATAAAGCCAAAGCTGCTCCACAGGATTAAGAGACCGATTACAACGCTAGCAATCGTGTCAGCAGGCTGCCATCCCGTAGTTATTATGATAATGCCCGCTATTATTACGCCCACTGAACCAAGGGCATCGGCAATCATATGGAGGAATGCGCCCTTTACATTTACATTTTGATCCTTGCCCTTTGCGAGTATTGCAGCGCTCACAATATTTGCGATAAGGCCTAAGATGGCAATAATCATCATCACTGGCCCGTCTATCTCCCGGTCTGACCCGATTCTCTGCCAGGCCTCATAGAAAATAAAGCCTACAATAAGGACAAGTGTTGCGCCATTCACAAAGGCTCCCAGCACCTCAGCCCTTAAAAAACCAAAGGTTCTGTTGGGTGTTGCTGCTTTTTTTGCCAGATGAGCCACAAAGATGGCAAGGGCCAAGGCCCCAACATCGGTAAGCATATGCCCTGCATCTGCCAGAAGGGCAAGCGAATTGACCAGCAGGCCACCAATAACCTCAACCACAAGGAAGATAAGATTTATAAAAAAGGCCCACCAAAGCCTTGAATAGATAGAATTTTTCAGGTCATGGCTGTGGTTATGCCCTTTAACGCCATGGGCTGAATTATTATGTTCATGTTTTAAGGGCACTGTTTATTCCCCTTTATATTCCTGTTAATGAGATATATAATACGGCCTTCTTGGCGTCAATTGCCAATGTTTAATAAAAAGGAGTAAAGATTAATGGATAAGGTTGTTATTGATGATATAGAACTTGCCCTTTCCCGGCCTGTAGAGATGCCGGTCAGCTGGGTAGGTCAGGAGGAGCTTGTAACACAACTGCTTGCCGCATGGCTGGTGCTTGGAGAGGATGACCTGCCGCTTAACCCCAGGCTTTTAGGGAAACCAGGCGTAGGCAAAACCACACTTGCATATCATGCAGGAAAGCTCATGAACAAACCGGTCTATCTTTTTCAGGCCACCATGGATACAAGGCCTGAAGACCTTATAATCACCCCGGTAATATCTGAAAAGGGCAAAATTCAGTATGTTGCAAGTTCAATAGTTACTGCCATGCTTGAGGGAGGCGTTGCTGTTATAGATGAAGGAAACAGGATGAGCGAAAAGAGCTGGGCATCGCTCGCCCCACTTATGGATAACCGCAGGTATGTGGAGTCTATTGTGGCTGGCATAAAGATCAAGGCACACCCTGATTTTCGTATGTGTGTCACAATGAATGATGATGCAAGCACCTTTGACCTGCCGGATTACATATACTCAAGGCTTCAGCCTGGTATTGTGCTGGACTTCCCGGATCGTGATGACGAACTGTTGATCCTGAAAAAAAACCTGCCCTTTGCCGATGATGAGATCCTTGAATATGTTGTGGAGTTTCTTCAGGCAGCCCATGCTGCAAATGACCGCTACAGCGTGAGGGATGGCATTAATATTGCCAGGTATGCCCTGAAAAGGATCTCTGCGGATAGCACCCTTAAACATGGTAAGGCCGATCTGCCACCCCTTGACTATCTTCGTGAATCAGCAGGTATGATACTTGACCCTGCTGCCTCAGAATATTTTAATGAGATGATGGAAATTGAAGATGAAGAATAACTCTCTTCAATGGAACAATATCCGCTTTGTTCCCATTGTTCACGGAAAGATGGAGTTTGCCCTTGAGGTAGCGAGGCAGTTCAAGGAGTATAAGCCTGAACAGGTAGCAGTAGAATACCCTTCTACTCTTACAGAGAAGATCATTCAGGGGATAAAAAGGCTCCCCCTTTTATCTTCTGTCCATTATGAGGAATCAGATGGTGTATTCACATACCTGCTGCTGGAGCCTGCGGATGCACTGGTTGAGGCGGTGAGGCTCTCGCTTGAATCAGGCATACCTGTACACTTCATTGACCGTGACACTGAAGATTACCCTGTTGATTACACCCCCCTGCCCGATGCATATGCCATTACACGGATAGGTCATTACCAGTACTGCAACGAGTATATCCGTAAGCATGAAGAAAATGAGGGCAGCAGAGAGGATATCCTGCGTGAAAAGACAATGGCCTATAACCTTCAAAGGCTTAATAATACCGGTATGAAGACCCTCTTTGTTGGTGGCATCTTCCACATCCCCAGATTATTAAGGATGATCGATATGCCCCAGACCGAGGTAATAGGCATAAGGAAAAGAACCGGCATCGGATTATCCCACATACATACGGATTCAAGCAGGGAGATACTATCTGAGATGCCCTTTCTTAATGCCGCCTATGAAAACTACAGGTCAGGTAAAATGAATACCCCTCCTGACAGGATGAAGCTCAATAACCGGCTTATTGAGGAGGCAAAAAAGGAGCTCTGGAAAAATGACAAAGAGGAGCTCTCCCCTGTGCAGATGGAGATACTCAACAAATTTGCCAGGAACTATGCCATAACCACCGGAAACCTGGTGCCTGACTTTTACCAGCTCATTGTTGCAGCAAGGGGTGTTGCTGATGACAATTTTGCATGGGAGGTGTGGAACCTTGGGAGTGATTACCCCTGGCAGGATAGTGACCCCGGGATACCTGTTATTGAACTCTCCGGTGATGACCTCTTTCTTAACCACCGCCGGATAAAACTTCACCGAAGGATAAAAGGCACACGTAAAAGGCTTATATCCGTGCCTGTAAAAAGAAGAAAAAGAGAAAATAAAAAGGGGGAATGGAAGGAGTCATTTAAAGGTGACTACATATGTTCATACCCTCCTGAGGATATTGTGATAGAGGGGTACGGGCACCACCTGAAAAAAAGGGCAATAGAGATCAGGTCAGAGGAAAACTCGCGCGTTGTGCCCTTTGAGTGCTCCATGCTGGACGGCCTTGATCTTCGTGAAACCATACGAAACATGGGCAAGGATAAGATATACGTCAAGGAAAACCGCCCGTTAAGGGGCAAGGTAGGTTCTGTAGTTGTGATATTTGACCCGGACACCAATAAAGACGGGACAGAGGCATTTCCCTGGAAGGTCACATGGCTGGGGGAACACACCCAGGAGTCAGACATGGCATTTTATGGGACCCCGGCAGGTGAGGTAATGGACGGGCCGGGCATAGCGAGGTGCCAGTATGGTGGGTTTATGCTAAGTTACCCACCCATGAGGGTCTATGATATCTGGAAAGACAGCTTTTTCAGCGGGGCCAGGAATAAACCTGAAAGGTTATTGATGGCAGCTATTGATTACTGCCTTGAAAAACATGTGGTATATGTGGCCCCAGAGCCGCCAACAGGCTGGTGCAGAGGTGTTGCAGAAAGATACGGCAAAAATATTATCTATATCCCGATAGGCACCATACCGCCAGCGACCATTAAAAAAATAAGAAATTTTCATGTGCTGGACGGACACCATGTGCGTGATTATGCACCACAGTATTTATAGTTAGCTTTCAGCATTCAGCTATCAGCTAAATCTTTGGGTTGAAATCCTTTTGCTGAAAGCTGAACGCTAATGGCTGACCGCTTGAATCCAAAACAACAGTTTTTGGATGGATACTAATTAGAAAAAGGTTAGTTATAATCATGTCAGACTCATGCAGACATCAGCATCTTGTGCTTGTAAAAGAAAATAAAAACAAGGTTCGATGCACCCACTGTCATCTGACCATAAACAGGGAAGAGCTGGAAACCGACTTCTGCCCTGAATGCTGGGAAACAGCGAGGGTCAAAAGAAGCGATTTTGAAAAGGTTGAAGAAAAAAAGGGCGGCGCAGATACATATCGGTGTGAGGATTGCGGGGTGGAGATAGTCGCTTAACTCTACAGGAAATATAAAACCAGACACCGGTTTTTTACCTATAATAGCCAACCTAATCAAGACGATATTTAATGCCCCTGCCTTTGGCTTCTGTTAACAAGTTTGTTTATTTCTTTTAAAGCTCCTTCAAAAAACTGCACCTAAATTTGTGCATCATGCACATAATTTTGTGCATTCTATATTTTAACAATCATAAAATAGAATCCTGCTATTGATTGATTAGTTACTTTTTTGAAACCAAAAGCCTTGTCAATAAAGGCTATCGCCTGTTTTTGCATGTTGAGACCGGACAGTGAATGCCTATGGCACGATGTTTGTAATTAAAAAACAGGCTGCCGCCGTCGCCGAAGGCTATGGAGGCCAGGGAAGCAGGCTAAAGGAAAAACCTATCAACCTTTAAACTAAAATGCTTTATTCTGCATTTAAATACCCATTAACAAAGGAGCAGGAGTATGAACAAACCAGCCACAGTAAAAATTGAAGACATAATCCTGGACAACAGCATTTATCCAAGAAGCAGTATTGATCACAAAAGGGTCTCCATGTTTGAAGAAAACATGCGGGATGGTTTTACATTTGATCCCATTCATATTCAGGAACACCCGGATCAACCTGGTAAGTATCGTATTCTTGATGGGGCACACCGGTTTCAGGCATATAAGGGTATCGACCAAAAAGAGGTCCCGGCAGAGATTATAAAACTTAATGGAGTGGACCCCCTGCTTTATGCAGCGCAAAAGGCAATTGGTCCAAGGCAGCTTAATGATGAAGAGGCAAGGGACACAGCCAGAAGGGCATACCAGAATAATCCGAGACAGAGTTCTGAAGAGATCGGGAAGGCAATAGGCCGGGCAAGAAGAACTGTAGATTTGTATATTGCTGATTTAAAGGCTGCTGTTCAGATGGATCTTGATCTGAAAATATTCAGGATGAACAAGCTTGGTATTCCGCAGGAAAGGATTTCATATCGTTTAAATTTACCCCAACAGACAATTTCTCGTTATCTACCCAAAATGGCAACATTGCCAAAATGGGTAAATAGCGACATTAAAAAAGGGTTCACAGTCTCACAGGTAGCTGAAAAGCACGGCTGGCCTGAGTCTCTGGTGTGGGCAGTCAACCTGGATGGAAAAGATGACCTCGGTAAATGCCATGAATTACAGTGGGGAATCAGGACATGGGATAACTGGTATTGGACAGATTGCGATAAGAGATTTGGGGATGAATGGCCCGGAAGAATCCCTGCCCAGCTTATAGCCCACATACTTTACTTCTTTTCCAAAGAGAATGACCTTGTTATTGACCCGATGGCTGGCGGTGGGGTGGTAGCTGACACATGCCTTGCGCTCAACCGGAAATGCTGGAGCTTTGATATGGTTGACAGGTTAGAGGAGAGACCTGAAATAGAACCCCACTTCTGGGATGTAAAAAATTTAAAATGGCCTGCCAGCGGTAAGACAAAGCCTGATCTTATTATCTTTGACCCGCCCTATTTCAGTAAAAAGGCAAAGGAGTATGAAGAAGAGAGCATTTCGAACATGCCTAAAAATGAATATCTTCATTTTCTGGAAAAGTTTTTCAGACTTGCGAATGAGAACAGTAAAAAGGGTACCAGGCTTGCGATGGTAAATGCAGACTGGAGGGATTTTCAAGGCACCCCTGCGGTGGATGAGATTGGAGAAGAAGCAATATTTATAGATGAGTATTTAACGAGGATCAGAAAAACCGGTTGGAAGATAACTCATATTATCCAGGCCCCAATGTCATCAGAAAGGTTCCAGGCAAACATCGTTGCCGCCATGCAAAAAAAGCGGATACTGGGTGTTACGAGCAGATACGTTATAATAGCAAAACATAGGCTGTAGGCTTAAGGCTGTTAGGCAAATCTTAATAATAAGAAAGGAGAAAACAAAATGAGATTAATTGAATGGGAAGTAAAGGAAGACGATTATCAGGAGCAGATGCATATTCCGGCCAAACAGAGGAAAATTTCAGAGGAGGAAGGGATAGGTACTGCGGAAAAACAAAAGGTTACAGCGCAAATCACGAACCTTAAAACCGGTGAGATCTATATCTCAAGATTTCCAATCACGGGAACAAAACAACTATATGTCCCTGTTGAGATACAGAAGATGTTAAAGGGTTCGGGTAAAATGCGGATACAGATTTTGGGGGGATAGGTGGTTTTCAGACTATAACGTCTCAGGCTGTTGGTTGTCAGGATTTTTTCCCCTTTCAGCCTACAGCCTGCTTATATACCTTTAAAATTGCTTAATATCTATCTCAGAAATCGAACCCTATTCTCACGTATCAGCTCCAATACCTGGAAACCGATTTTTTCCCTGTCCAAAAAATCCCCCACGCATATGGGGAAGACGTTATTGAGGAAGGCGCACAAACATATGAAGGAGAAACACCCCCACGCATGTGGGGAAGACTCCTGGATAAGAGTCAATGGCCGCGAACAATTAGAAACACCCCCACGCATGTGGGGAAGACCTGATCATTTGCCATCAGCAGGTTAATGGCATAGAAACACCCCCACGCATGTGGGGAAGACTAGAATTGGAGGAAAAGGAAGGGCTTGACGATGGAAACACCCCCACGCATGTGGGGAAGACCAGCTTTTAACGTATATGACAAACTTTAAACAGGAAACACCCCCACGCATGTGGGGAAGACCTTCCTCTATCATACCACTAATAGAATCCTTTAGAAACACCCCCACGCATGTGGGGAAGACCCGGTGATGAGGACAATGGGCCGGACACAGATAGAAACACCCCCACGCATGTGGGGAAGACCATGCAGCCCGTCTTTGAACCAGTGGTCTTTTGGAAACACCCCCACGCATGTGGGGAAGACTGGAAAATACTGGGATGTTGGCCAGACGGTTTAGAAACACCCCCACGCATGTGGG
>JAAZBV010000032.1 GCA_012513605.1 Desulfatiglans sp.
ATATAGAATCATCAAAGATGGATTACGCCCTTCTGGGCGGGGCCTACATGCATGGTATTTCGATGAACAGGGTAGACCTTAACTTCGCGGACCTGAGTTATGCAGATTTAAGCAGCGCCTTTATCAGAGGTACAAAATTTAATAATGCGGATCTCCAGTATGCGGTGCTTAACGATTCAAGTCTTGAAGGGATTGAGTTTAAAAATGCTAAAATGAGTAATTCCGATTTAAAGAAGGCTGATCTTTCAGGCGCTGTTTTAACCGGGGCGATTATGAATTCTGTTGATCTTTCAGGGTCTGATCTGAGCAGGGTCAGTCTAAGAAATGCAGACCTGACCGGGGCAAAGATCGAGGATGCCAAACTGGATGGGGCTGATTTGACAAATGCCCTGTTAGAGGGGGCAACATTAAAAAATATAACCTTTAACAATGCGACCTTAAATGGTGCCCTGCTAAAAAATGCAGATCTGAAAGAATTGAATTTGAGCGGTATTAAAATGAGCAAGGCACAGTTTTCAGGATCAGATTTTAATGATGTGAACTTCAGTTTTGCCGACTTGAGTTTTGCTGTTTTATCAGGGTGCGACCTGACACTAGCAAGTTTTCAGGGCGCAAATTTAACCAGCACAGAGTTGAGCGGGGCAATACTGGAGGGCTCAATTTTAAAAGATAGCAACCTTAAGAATGCTCTACTGGTAAACGCGAAAATGAACGGAGCGGATCTTGAGGGGGCAGATATAAGAGGGGCTGATTTTTCCGGGGTTGATATTAATTCTATCAAAAATTTTGAGCTGACAAAAAACCGTGACAAGGCAAAAGGGCTGAATATTACAACCCCTGCTGATTAAAATCATTATTGCCATAAATACATTGAGTCTTATGCCAAAGGAGAAACACTAAATGAGCGGAAATCTGGCACATCTGAATACCCCTGTTATCAATATTATACGCAGAGATATGACAAAACTCCCGTCCAATATCACAATCCAGCAATCGCTTGAATACATAAGGCAAAAGGAGATTGGTGAAAAGATAGTCTATTTTTACGTAGTGGATGATGATGACCGCCTGGTGGGGGTATTACCTACAAGGCGACTCCTCACTGCGCCGCTGGATCAAAAGGTATCCGAAATAATGATAGCCCCTGTGGTAACAATCCCTCAATATGCCACGGTGCTTGATGCGTATGAATTTTTTTTACTCTATAAATTCCTTGCGTTTCCGGTGGTGGATGAAAAAAAGGCCCTGCTTGGTGTGGTTGATATAGCAATGTTTGCAGATGATACCTTTGATATAGCTGATCGTGAAAACATGGACAGACTGTTCGAGATAATAGGTTTCAGCGTCACCCAGATGCGTGAGGCATCTCCATTTCGTGCCTTCCGGTTCCGCCTTCCATGGCTTCTTGCCACCATTGCGAGCGGTACAGTGTGTGCCTTACTTGCTGGCATTTACGAGATGACTTTAGCCAAGACTCTTATGCTGGCCTTTTTTCTGACGCTGGTGCTGGGACTGGGTGAAAGTGTAAGCATTCAATCAATGACATTGAGCATTCACAGCCTGCGATCAAAAGAGCCGGATTGGGTATGGTACCTGAAATCCTTTTATCGTGAGGTAGGCGCCGCTGTTTTATTAGGCATTGCATGCGGGGTTATAGTTGGTGTCATTTCCTGGCTCTGGCGTGGTGAAGGGATTGCGGCATTTGCCATTGGCGCAAGCATTATGCTTACGCTCTGCCTTGCTGTTTTTTTTGGCCTGAGTATACCGTCACTATTGCACAAGCTGAAGCTTGATATGAGAATTGCTGCCGGGCCGCTTACTCTGGCATTAACCGATATTTCAACAGTGCTGATCTATTTCAGTCTTGCAAATGCATTGTTGTAAAAATTAATTTTAAAACTATATATTTTTAATATGATTTATTTAAAAAAACATTTACAGAAAAATATATATGTGGTTTTTATATTGCATAGCTTGGATAATTAGTATTTGTTAAATTTTTATTATGGAGGAAAGGCATGAAAAAGGTTGTTCTACTTATAGCGATGCTGTTTTTCATTGGGGCCTGCGTGACAACATCATCAAATAATATGGAGTTTTTAACAACAGCTATTATAAAAGGGACTGAGATAAGAGTACACACCTCTCAGACAACTGTCCAGGAGCTTTTGGGTAAACCTGACTTTGCAACCAGTGATGAATTGCATTATAAAGGGAAAGATAATGAACCAACCTATATTTTAACTTTTAGTGAGTCATCTCTTATCAGAATAGCAAAAGTAACTCCAAAAAACGTTGAATAATCAGAGGCTCAAACAACAAAAAGGCATGAGAATCCTGTTCCCATGCCTTTTTATATATACTCTACCTTTATAAACAGTAGATGTTAGTCATTAATTGTAACATGCCCTGTAGCTATGCGGTTGGCCTCTGTTGCTGTCAGGGTAATTGTGTCGGTTATAACCTTTGATTCTCCTGCATTAAAGGAGCTTGTTGTCTTTGTTTTGCTTCCGACAGACCTGCTGTTTTCATCCATGAATGCAACTGTGATATCCTTGGTCATGGCCTTGTCTGTATTATTTTTTAACTTTACACTGTAAGCAACTTCAACCATATTATCAGATATCTTCTTGAATTTACCCTTGATGCTGTCACCCAGGTTGGCGCTCAGCTCCTGACCTTTTTTATCGGCGCTTTCTTCTACCTTGGAAATCACCACATAACCTGAATTGATCTCCTTTGCATCTGCACCATTAAGAACCACCCTGTTTGATACAATCTTTGATTCCCCGGCAGGGATGGTACGGGTCTTTGATGCCTGGCCGACCTTTTCATTCTCGCTGTTGACAAAATCGACAGTAACATCAAATGTCACTGGTTTATCAGCATTATTCTTTACAGTCGCCTTCCAGATAATTTCTGTTTTCCCCTTATTAGGAGCGTCTTCTGCTATTTTTTTAATGCTCTGTTCATCTATATTATATTTACCACCTGCAAATGTATTTGAAGTGCTGACCATTAACCCTATGATCAATAAAACGCCAATAAATAATCTAGTATTTTTCATGTTTGTTGCCTCCAAGCAAAATAATTTTAAGAAGAATCTCGTAAAATTTAAACCCTTATCGACAGATAATATTGTGGACTTAAGAAAAAATTAATGCACCACATAAAAATTTATGGTCATAAAAACAGCCCCTGCTTGCAGAGATTTTGACATGATAAAAAAATAACAGAGCTATCACATTGAAAATATTAACATTTAATAGTTTGACAAAAGGGCATAACAATTGCAAATAATAAAAAAGGCTTCTCTCTGGTGAAAAAACAGCAGGTAAAAGTACATGGACGATAATAAAATCATTGATTCGGGCAAAGAGGAAAGGGATATTATTTTTAAAAATATCTTCGATAATGCACAGGTCGGGATCGTTGTCACTGATGCAAATGGATATATTTCACTTATAAATCAAGAATTTACCAGAATATTCGGTTTTACTTCCGAGGATGCGGTAGGGAAAAAAATCGATTCATTATTTATCCCTGATGAGGTCTTTAAAAAACATAGGGCGATGGTAAAGCTGCTTGAAAATGGTGACAAGGTTGAGTATGAGACACTTCGCTTACGAAAGGACGGGAGTGTAATCCCTGTTCTTTCCAGGATATCCATGATTTCAAATAATGGCAAAAGGATAGGAGGTTTTGCCATTTATTCGGATATCTCAGAGAGCAAGAGATATCAGGAGGAGCTTTTAAAATCAAAAAATGAGCTTGAGGAGAGGGTAAAAGAGAGGACATCGGCCCTTGAAATTGCCAACATAGAACTCAAGACGCAGATCGAGGAGCGTGAAAAAATAGAAAGGGCGCTCAAGGAGAGCGAGCAGCGGTACAGGACTGCTATGGATAACTCCAATGACGGCATAGCCATAATAAGGGATGGCCATCATGTGTATGTGAATAATAGATACCTGAAGATATATGGATATGATTCGCTGGAGGAGATTGAGCGGGTAGGGATTTACAATATCATACACCCTGATGATGCACAGAAGGTTAGAGAGAGAAGCCAGGCAAGGGTGCGGGGTGAACTGGAGGGTCAGAGTTATGAACACAGGTGCATTAAAAAGGATGGCTCTGTCATCCATGTAGAGGCATCTGCAGCAAGGCTTATATATGAAAATGAACCTGCAGGAATCGCATTCATAAGGGATATCACTGACCGTAAACAGGCAGAACTGGAGCTGAAAAAATCAAAGGAGGAGGCGGACAGGGCCAACAGGGCCAAAAGTGAATTTCTGGCAAATATGAGCCATGAAATCAGGACGCCCATGAATGCAATAATAGGGATGACCGGCCTTCTGCTTGACACAAAGCTGGACGAAGAGCAGGCAGACCACCTTGAAATTATCAGAAGGTCCTCTGATGCCCTGCTAGGTTTGATTAATGACATTCTTGATTTTTCCAAGATAGAGGCAGGTAAAATGGATCTTGAGATCCTGGATTTTGACCTGCGTAATGCCCTTGAAGAGATGGTTTCTTTGCCTGCTGTTGCAGCCCATAAAAAGGGTATTGAGTTTGTATATGAGATAGACCCGGATGTGCCTTCACTTTTAAGGGGTGACCCCGGAAGAGTTCGCCAGGTAGTTCTTAATCTGACCAGTAATGCGGTAAAATTTACAGACTATGGTGATGTACTGCTGCATGTCTCCTGCGAGAGGGAAGATGAGAATGAGGTGGAGCTCAAATTCAGCATCACCGATTCCGGTATAGGCATATCCGAAGAGGAGAGAGCAAAGCTTTTTCAATCCTTTCATCAGGTGGATGCCTCTACTACCAGAAGATATGGAGGCACAGGGCTTGGACTTGTGATATCCAAAAAGCTTGTGGAACTGATGAAGGGGGAGATAGGGGTTGAAAGCGTGAAAGGAGAGGGTTCAACCTTCTGGTTCACCACGGTAATGGAAAAGCAAAAGGGGGTTGTTGAGACTACTCTTGTGCCACCTGAAAATATCAAGGGCAAGAGGTTTCTTGTTGTTGATGATAATAAAACCAATCTTATTATTGTTCAGCGCTATCTTGAGGCATGGGGCTTTGTATGTGACACTGCCTGGAACGGTGAAATGGGGCTTATACTCATGATGGCCGGAGTCAAAGCAAATGCCCCCTATGATTGCGTGATATCTGACATGCAGATGCCTCACATGGACGGTATAGAATTGGGCCGGAAAATAAAGGCAGACCCTGCACTTAAGTCCACCATTATGATCATGTTATCTTCAAGAGGTATGAGGGGTGATTCTGCAGAGGTGAGGGATGTGGGTTATACTGCCTATCTTACAAAACCAATAAGACGCAGCCAGTTGTTCGACTGTATCGTAATGGCCTTTAGCCAGAAACATGGAAAGAAAGCAGAAGATAAAACAATCATAACTCGGCATACAATAACTGATGCCCGGAAGCAGAATATTAAAATACTTATAGCTGAAGACAATATTATCAACCAGAAGCTGGCTTTAAAACTCCTTGAGAAATTCGGATACAAGGCTGATGCTGTTGCAAACGGTGAAGAGGCGGTCAGGCTGTTGAGTATGATCCCATATAACCTGGTGCTTATGGATGTCCAGATGCCCGTTATGGACGGCCTTGAGGCAACAAGGATAATAAGAAACCCTGAGTCGCATGTCATCAACCATTCTGTCCCGGTTATAGCCATGACCGCACATGCAATGGCAGGGGACAGAAAGATCTGCCTGGATGCGGGTATGGATGATTATGTTACAAAACCGGTTAATCCTGACCTTCTGCTGGAAAAGATAAATAGCTACCTGAGATTAAAGGAAGAGAAAGTATAATTCTGCGAAGGGGATTAGAATTTTCCGATATGCCGTTTAAATGGAAGAGTCTTCACCGCGGATTACGCTAAGTTCGCAGAGATTAATATTGAAAAAATACTTCTCCGCGTTCTTTGCGCTCTTTGCGGTGAATAGTATTTTGGGACTTTCTGTATCCCGAAATACCTTTGAAGAGCTGCATTATGCATGATTTATAAATTTGTTGCACGGTATTTTGATGTAAGCGATACCTCCAGAAAATATATCGGTTTATTGACCCTGCTGAAATTCAATGGAAAATGAAAGACACCAGGCGGCACCACCACTATTGTCGGGCCTGTGATCGAATATCTTTCCTTTTCCTTGCCAAAGCAGAACTCTACCTCTGCATCAAACTGGTTCATATCCATTGGATTTGACCCGAAAAAGAGATAGAACTCTGTAAAATTATGCTTGTGGGTAACATCATTGTACATATAGGGTTTTCTCACTACTGTTAAATCCATATTGAGTTTTGCGCCGACAGGCAGGATATGTTCAGGCACGGTGTTTAAACTTATGACCTCACCGCCCCACTTGTTATATCTCACAACACCCTTTGTAAAATACCTGTTATAATCCGGTTCATCTGTGCGTACTTCAAGCAGGTCTTCCCCCAGATCAACACCTGAATACCCTTTTGTCAAAAAGGCCTCAAGGCAGTATATGGGTTTATTGATCTTCGCATATTCAAGGGGGCAGTGATAGACACCAGGCGCCGCAGTGACGATTGTTGGAGAGGTTATAATATGTTTTTCCCGCTCAGGACCAAAGGTATAATGAACCTCTGCATCAAACTGGTTCATATCCATGGGGTTTGACCCGAAAAAGTAAAAGTACTCTGTAAAGAGGTGTTTATGCACCGGCTCATGAAACATGTAGGGCCTCCTGACCGCTGTTACCCCGAGTGTCATCCTTGCATCAGAAGGGATAATATCACTCTTGATTGAACCCAGCCCGATCATCTGGCCACCCCACTCCTCCTTCATTGCGCCACGGACTACTTCCCTGAAAAAATATTTTTCATACACATTTTGCTCTGTCTGCTTTTCCATTTTTCACCCCTTTTTTATCATGATCATAAGTTCTTGACATAAAACAGGCTGACTCATATTGTTCATTCTACATATTGTTCAGGATTTTAAAAGGAAATTATGGCCCCATATGCATGAGCAAAGTATAGTAACATATCTATTGTCAGAGGCCCTTTCAAATGCCGGGAAGGAAAATGCCCATAAAATCTTAAGCATTAAGCTTACTGTGGGAGAGCTGACCGGCATAGAAAAGGATTCGGTTATCTTTTATTTCGGGTTCCTTTCAAAAAATACCATTGCAGAGGGCGCCACCCTTGAATTTGAGTATACAAAGGCACAGTTGAGATGCAGGGAGTGTGATATCATTTTTTCTAAGGATAAGGCTGATTTCATCTGCCCGCAGTGTAATAAAAAGGTGGTTGAGATTGTTGGCGGAAGAGAGCTATACATAGAGAGCATGGAGGTCATCTGATTGGACAAAAGGCAAATAACCATAAAAAAGGATATCCTGAACGCCAACAGGGAGATTGCCTCTCATATCCGCAGACTGCTGGACAAACATCATGTAAGGATGATCAATATCATGTCATCTCCGGGGTCAGGCAAGACCAGCCTCATTATGAAGACCATAACGCATCTCAGGGATAAGTACCATATTGCCGTGATTGAGGGTGATGTGGCATCATCAATAGATGCTGACAGGATTAAAGGGATGAGTATACAGGCTGTTCAGATCAACACTGGCGGAGGCTGCCACCTGGATGCGGCTATGATAGAAAAGACGCTAAGCAATCTTGAGCTTGATCAGCTTGACCTGATTATTGTAGAAAATGTAGGCAATCTTGTATGCACAGCGGATTTTGATTTAGGGGCTCATAAAAACGTAGTAATTTTGAGCATCCCTGAAGGTGATGACAAGCCTCACAAGTATCCTGTTATTTTCATGGAGGCGGATGTTGTGATCATTAACAAGATAGATGTTGCCACAAGTTTTGATTTTGATATGAATAGCTTTTGCGAGATAATAGCCGGGTTAAATCCTTTAGCCGGGGTCTTACCCCTTTCAGCAAAATCAGGTGAGGGATTGGATAACTGGTTTGAATGGATTGAAGGTATGCTAGGTTAATTATAAATGCTCAGTTTTCATCAGAAGATGGTGTGTTCTTTTAAACCACTGAGAGCTGATAGCTGAAAGCTGAGAGCTGAAAGCCTGTAGTAATATAGATAAAAGTGTAATTTTCGGATAGGTAATAGACAATTCGCAATTTATTTTGGGGGGACTAATATGCCTTTTGATCCTGTGTACAAAGAACTGTCAGATAAACTGGGGGTATGGGAATCAGTGCGATTTCTCAGGGTATTGCAGGCAACTATGACACCTTTAGAGGCAAAGATATGCATGGAGCTGTTTGAGCCTGCCACATGCCCGGAATTGTCAGAACGGCTTAACATAGATACAAAGAGCCTCCAGAAACATCTTGATGTGCTGGTGGATAAGGGGATGATAACAAGGGGATTAACCCAGTATGCATTTCATACCACACTCCTTGCCTTTCACCATGAGTGCTGCGCTGATACGGCCCCGCACACAGGCCCGTATGCCATGACAGAGGAGCAGAAGGCGCTGTGGAAGGATTTTTTCTATAATGAATGGTCACATGAATTTATGAAACACATAGAGGAGATGATAAAAAATTTTGGTAAAAACCTGCCTATCTCTCCATCAATACTGGCCCTTGAATTGAGCCCCAATATAAAACCAGAGGATATCCTCCCTGAAGAAAATTTTAAACTCAAGATAGAGAATGCAAAAAGGAGGATACTTGCCCCTTGCGGGTGCCGCACCTCATGGGGGCATGGCTGTGATAAACCGCTTATGACCTGCTTTGCGGCGTTTGACAGGCCAAGGGGAGAGTATTATTTGAATCTTCCTGGCCGCCTCTTAAAGGAGGTCAGCCTTGAAGAGGCCCTTGAGGCGGCCAAAGATGCGGAAAGGGCAGGGCTTGTCCACTGGGGCGACTGTTATTGCTGTGACTCCTGCTGTGAAAACCTCTTCCCTATAACCCGCTCAAAACGATATGACCTCATGACCCCGAACCGCTATGCAGCAGTGGTGGATGATGAGAAGTGCACCGGCTGTAAAAAATGTGAAAAGCGATGCTATTTTGAGGCCATTGAGTTTATACCGGTGGAGGGCAACCCTAAAAGGGTAAAGGCACATGTGATACCTGAAAGCTGCAAGGGGTGCGGCTTGTGCATAATCACATGTAAACCCAATGCCTTAAGGTATGAGATAGTGAGGCCGCCTGAATATCTAAAACAGAAGCCCCCAGAGGATGGCAAGGAGGCAGTGGCGCCGCAGTTTCCGGTATGGGGGCATTATAATTTGAAATAAAACAACTCCTACATATTATCCTCTTCAACAGCATCCCTTAGCCTGTCAGAAAAATCAGGGATGGCTGCCTCTATCCTCACCCAGGCGCTGAGCATGGGGATACCTACCGGATCCTTTACAAACTCTTCCATTGCCACCTTTAAGGAGACAACAAAGGCCTCTATAGCCTCAATCTCATTATGACGGTCATAGGCAAGCCCATTCAATAAAGAGAGTGCATTGTATTTTTCAATGGCAATACGCGCGTCCTGTGTGTAGGATGTCAGGAGGGTCCTGAAAAATGACTGGCTAAACATTATGCCATCCTGGCTCAGCACCCTGAACAGAGCCATTGCAATATCTGTTGCCATACGAATAAGCCCCTTGTCCGGTTTGCTTTTTTCAAGAACCTGATGCTTGTGTTCATAGGTGTTGCTTATCTCCACCTGGCATATCCTGTTTACTGATGTCATCTGGTAAACCTCGCTTAACATCGATACCTCAAGACCCCATGTGGGAGATATCCTGATCCTGCGCGCGAGGTTGCATACAAAGGCAAACTCACCTGAAAGGGCATAGCGAAAATCTGAGAGATAATCTATGAATGCATTATACCCGAGAATACGTTTTATTGATTTGATAAGCGGCATATAAAAGAGGCGTGTCACACGGCCATAAAGCCTGTCTGTCACCCTTGCATAGTAACCCTTACTGAATTCAAAATCCATAGCCGGATGAACCACAGGATAAATTAACCTTGCAAGCATCTCTTTACTGTAATTAACTATATCGCAGTCATGAAGGGCAATGGCATCCACATAGGGATCAGCAAGTATATAACCCATGGTCATCCATACAGACCTGCCCTTGCCTTGCTGGCCAAGTGTAAAATCTGAATCCTTCAGTTCCTGAAGGAGGTTTTTTATCCTTCGTCCATCATGCCAAACGATTCGTACATTGGATGGCAATGGGGTCATTATCTCTTTGATCTTTTTAAACTGGTCTTCATCTGCCTGATCCAGAGATAAAACGATCTTATGTAGATACTCCACCTCCATAAGATTCTTAATAATATTAGGCATTGCAGGGCCGTCGAATTCAGAGACCAGGGCAGGCAGAAGCAGGACCATATTTTTGTCTTTGGAAATATCCTTTAACTCTCTGTTAAAGTCTGAGGCATCCCTGTTTATCAGGTTTTGCAGTGTAGTAATAATCCCGCTTTCACTGAAATCGGTCATTTTATGCACCTCCCTTTCTGTTCCATATCTCAATCATATACCCTTTTAAATCCTCAAAGCATTTAGCCTGTGCCTCGAAATGGTCTTCTGCCTCCTTAGCATTTTTATCCTTTAATTCATTCACAAGCGAGGCTATGCGTGCGTAATAAAGGGGGATCATCGTGTCAAGCACTTTGAAACGCTGTCTGGGCGATGCATGGAACGTACCTGCATACTGATAAACAATTTTAACCCATGTCTCAATCGGCAGGTTGAACTGATCCGGTTTATCGACGATGGCAAGATCATTTATCGACTTCATGTCGTTTTCTTCAATTATATTCTGCCATACCCCGCTGAAGTTCTTCATGCCTACCTTGAAATATTCAATAAGGCTTAAATGGTCGATCTCAAATGGCTCGGCCTCCTGCCCAGCCGCTTCCCCGATGGATGGCACATCCTTTGATCCTTTCACATTCATCCAGTACTCCTGGTACTGCGTCATAAGCTGGAATGTTGTACCCACGACCTGCCTGAACATGGGGCCAAGATCAGCAGTTGGGTCTTTATGTCCATGAACCTTTGCCCCGAGCTTCGCCTGGCAGATCCTGAAACCGCCAACAATCGCCGATGTTGTCATCCATATATCAATGCCAAACTTTGCTACATCGGTCTCCCATACATCCTGATTAAGGTAATACCTGACAAGGGCTGGCGATACCCCAAAATCTCCGCCGATCGGCTGCCGTATCTTCTGGCCATACAGCGCCCTGGTAAGATTATATGCGATGGTATTGGTAATGGTGCCATCAAGTTTATACCTGTTATAATCAGGTGCAACAAAGTCATATCCATCCATTACAGGATCAATCAGGCTCTTAATCCATTCAGGGGTGATTGACATCAGGTCAGAGTCAAAAAATGCCACTGCCCTTGCCTTCAGAAAGGCCGCAATCTCAAGAACAGCCCTTAACCCTGACCCCTTGCCTGGCAGCCCCCTGTAAATTGTGACTATGCTGTCAATATTGTATGACTTTGGATCAACGAGCCTTGCTACCTCTCTCGTATCATCAGTGGATCCGCCATCAGAGACGACAATAAATGCCCTGTGGTCAGGGTAATGCCGTTTAATCCCCTTAAAGATCATTTTGAGTACGTTTTCAATTGACTGGGCGCTGGAAAATGATGGCACGCCGACCACTATATCTGCATGATCCATCTGTTCTATTTTATTTCGTACGTGCTGCCTTAATGCTGTGGAAAATCTCATAGCTGATGTCATTCTCATTTACCTCCAGTTTTATTTCAGGTTATCACTTCAGGTTGCTACCGGCTACATCGTTAATAACCGGTGCAATACCTGTGGTTAATTTATAGTTCATCCAATAGCCTGAATATAACATCATTCCAGCCCTTTGCACCTGCATCTGTCGCCCTGATGAGGCCAGGCAGGCTTATGTCAGGGGATCCCTTCTCAGGGTTAGGTATAAGAACGGGGATATCAACATTATTAAGCATTGGTATGTCATTGATGCTGTCACCCAGGCCAATTGTCAGATGTTTTTCTCCGATCTTTTGATCAAAGATTTTGCGGACTATCTTTACAGCCTCTCCTTTATCCTGATACATGCCGATCATATGATAAAACCTTCCGCCTTTTGTAATTTTGATGCCACGCTTTATTGCAGCCTCCTGAAGCATGTAGATGTCATCATCCCTTTCCAGTATAAAAGGTTCTGTATATTGCCGCTGCTTTGCATATTCCGCACTTTTAAGTGTAAGACCCGTCATGCCGGAGATCTCGCTCGCTGACATATCACCGAAACCGGTGATATTAAACTGATCCCTGATTTCTTCAATAAAGGCCCTTATCCTGCCATAAGATATACCTAACTGAATGGTCTGCGCAACCTGAAAGGGCGGTTCAGAAACCTCATTTTTTAAAAGAAAACTCGTGTATTTGTGAGGGAAAAATATTGCTGCTCCATTTTCCACAATAAACGGATCATCTATCCCTATTTTAATCTGGAGGATCTCGGTCTCACTGTTAGTCTTACTGGTGGTAAGTATCAAAGGTATTGCGGACTGCCTGATTCTTTCAAGGGATGGCAATGCCTCGACAAATGAGTAGTCATCGTGGTTTAACAGTGTGCCGTCCAAGTCTGTAAAAATAATGATATTCATATGGGGAGTATATCTGAGATCAGACAAAATTTGAAGGGAAAAGACCGGCAGTTGTCAGATTTAACTTGATGGTTTTATGCAACATATTTAGATGCCTGAATAATTATGACATTAAATAAAGTAGAAATATGCCTGTTGCAACCTGTAATTAAAACTCATGACTGATTATGGTGTTGAAACCTTGCTGTTAATTCTATATATAAAATAAATACAATATAATACGTGGATATGCTTTTATACTTTAGGAGGCAAAAAAATGGGTGAAAATCTAAAGGGCAAGGTGGCGGTAGTAACAGGTTCAGGACAGGGCATAGGACGCAGCATTGCAATTGCAATGGCAAAAGAGGGCGCAAAGGTGGTTACAAATAACCGCAAACCCGGCTCCACCGGCTTTGCAATCATGGACGAATCTCTTGTTAAGAACCTCAAGAGTGAAGAAAAAGAGGCGCTTAAAAAGAAATCTGAAGAGGCAAAGGGTGATGCTGAAACCACTGCAAAGGCTATAAGAGATGCAGGAGGCGAGGCCGTAGCCTTTTTTGGTGATGCCAGTAATTTTAAAACAGCAGGGGAGCTTATCCAGACCGCAGTAGACAAGTTTGGTAAAATAGATATCCTTGTTAATGTGGCTGGCACCTTTTCATTCAGCCCGATCTGGGAGATGAGCGAAGAGATGTGGGATCACGTGTGTGGTGTAAAGCCAAAGGCATATTTTAATACTATCCGGCATGCCCTGCCCCATATGATGAAGCAGAGGTCAGGCAGAATCGTCAACTGCACATCAGGGGCATTCAAGGGAGGAGGCATACGCCAGGCCCATTATTCCGCTGCCAATGCCGGTGTTGTTGGCCTTACATTCGCGGTGGCCCAGGAGGTGATAGAGTACGGCATCACCTGTAATGCCTTTGCCCCCAATGCACTTACAAGGGCCTCCTTTGAGATAGATGCATATGAAAAGGCAATGCCAGAGGGCCAGGGCCCATGGGTCTTTAATAATTACAAGCTGCCTCTAAATATGAGCCCGAGTCCTGATGACCTGGCCCCTTTTATCTGTTATCTCTCCACGGATGATGCCTCACAGATCAGCGGATCGGTATTTTTTGTGGGCGGGCCGAGCATACATCTCTATTCCGAGGCTGAGTGGCAGAGTTCGCTTATCAAGTATGGTGGGAGATGGACAGTCGATGAACTTAAACAGCAGGTGCCCATGAACCTTATGGGCATGCATAAAAGCTCTACCATGCAGATGTATGAAATGGCAAAAAAATAGTAATGAAGCGTACCAACTGATTTAAAAAAAGAATCAAAGTCACGTTGCTTAAGCTGTTTTATAAGGATAATTCCAAATAATAAAAAAGCGTCAGGTAAGCCCTGCTGACGCTTTTTTATTTCGATTAATCATTTTAACAGCCTGAGCATAACCCTTCCAGTGCAGGGCATCCCTTTTAGCGCCTGATAGTAAGGCGACAGGCAATATCAATGCCCAAGTGCACACGCATGTTTTATCTGTTCTGAATATATTGCACAGCATTCCTGAATATTTTTATTCCCTCTCCCTCACTGTTTTCTATGCTTTTACCCGCCCTTGATAATGTCTCCTTTTTTCTGGTCCAGTCAGGGTGGTTCATGTATGAATTAAATGCCTCAGGGTGCGGCATAAGGCCGAATATCCTGCCTGTAGGGTCACATATGCCTGCGATATCCCTTGTAGAGCCATTCGGGTTTAATGGCCATGAGCCCTTTGCAGGTTTGCCTGCGTTATCAGCGTACTGCATCACCACCTGGTTATCCTTAAAAAGCCGCTCAATATCCTTTTCAGATGCAAAGAGCTTACCCTCACCATGTCTTACAGGGAGTTCAATGGTATCTATCCCCTTTGTGAATACACAGTTTGAAGCAGGGTTGACCTTGAGGTTCACCCAGCAGTCAATAAAGTTACCCCTGTCATTATTTGTTAAGGCCACACGTCTTTCAGCGTAGTTATTATCAAATCCCGGTAAGAGGCCAAGGTTAACAAGCGACTGAAACCCGTTGCATATGCCTATAACCAGGTTCCCCTTTTCAATGAAGCTGTTTATTCTGTCACCGATATTGTATTTGATCTTTGTTGCGAATATCACGCCTGCGCCGTGGTCATCGGCCCAACTGAAACCGCCACCAAATACAAGGATTTGATATTCATCGAGTATCTTACCTGAGTTATCAATCAGGTCATTTATGTGCATCCTTAAGGGCTCTGCCCCTGCGAGTCTGAGGGCATACTCTGTTTCATTATCACAATTTAGCCCGTACCCGGTTAATATGATTGCCTTAACAGCCATTATAATAATCCTCCAAACCTCTTGTGGAAGCTGGTTTTAAGCTCTTTTATTTCCTCAGCCATGATCTCCATTCCGCCTGACCCTGTAATCCTGAAAATATTTGTATTCGTTACCCTGCCGACAAGTCCGGCTGGCATTCCCCTGAAGAGCCCTTCGAACCGCTCTTTTTTTGCCGGGTCAACAGTAACTATAAATCTCCCTGCTGACTCCGAGTAGAGTATCTTTGCATCTGGCAGGCCTGAGACATCGGGCACATTTTTTAAATCTATATCCATACCAGTTTCACCACCCATCGCAACCATTGCCAGGTGAACTGCAAGCCCGCCCCTTGAAACCGCGTGGGCAGAGGCTATCAACCCTTTTCCTATTGCCTCGCACATCTTTTTGTACAGGGGTATAAGCTCTTCTGTATTTACCTTTGGGACATTAACCCCTGTTTCTCCCATCATCTGGTAATACTCGCTTCCCCCAAGCTCATTCCTGGTCTGACCAAGGATATATACAAGGTCTCCTGGTAACTTACTGTCCATTGTCACGCATTTTGCCGTATCCTTTATCACGCTGGATACAGTAAAAAGCAGGGTGGGAAGCCCTGATACCTTTCTTCTTTCTCCGTATGGCCCTTCAAGGTTTCCATCTATATACATGCTGTCCTTGCCGGAAAGGAGAGGTATCCCATATGCAAGGCAGTAATCCTTCAAGGCCCAGTTTGACCTTACAAGCTGGGCGGCCTTGTATTTGCCATCAGGGTTAGTCTCAGGGTGATACTGGACTGTGGGCCAGCAGAAGTTATCAACGCCGCCAAGATGTTCAAAGTCACCGCCAACTGCAATAACCTTTCTTACTGATTCATCTATTATATACCCTGTCATATGGTAGGTATCAATCTCAGATAAGAAAGGGTTGATGGTCTGTGATACTGCAATACCGGCAGGTGAATCAAGCACCGGTTTCACCACAGCGGCATCGCCCGGTATGTCTCTACCCTTACCAACAAGGGGTTTGATGATGCTCCCGCCCTGTACCTCATGGTCATATTGCCTCTGGATCCAGTTCTTAGAGCAGATATTCGGCCTTGCAAGCATGGCCTTAAGCATTTCGCCATGATTTTTTGGCTCACTTATGACAGGTTCGTATAACCCCCTCATCTCAGGAGGGGTCCACTCCGCATCAAACACCCACTGGGGAAAATCAGACTGCATAAAATCCATGCTTATATAGGCACATGTCTTACCATTATAGTCGAGCCTCAGATAGCCTGAATCATTATATTCGCCTATTACAGTGGATTCCACCGCATGTTTTTTGCTAAGCTCCATGAACCTTTCAAGGTGTTTTGGCTTGACTGCGATGGTCATCCTCTCCTGTGATTCAGAGACCCATATCTCCCACTGGTCAAGCCCTTCATATTTGAGCGGCACCTTATCAAGGTCAACCCGGCAGCCGTTACTTAATGTGGCGGATTCCCCTATGGATGATGAAAGCCCTCCGCCCCCATTATCTGTAATAAATGCGATAAGCCCCTCATCCCTTGCCTCAAGCAGGAAATCGTGCATCTTTTTCTGTGTGTAGGGGTCTCCTATCTGTACATGCCCCGCAGGGGTGTGTTCACTGAAGACCTCGGATGATGCGGTAACACCGTGAATCCCGTCCTTGCCGACCCTTCCGCCAGACATGATAATCAGATCACCCGGTTCTGTCTTTTTAAGGTGTGAGGGCTCATTATCTACTGTTGCGGGCATAATGCCTAATGCAGTTACAAATACCAGGCACTTACCCATATACCCTTTGTCAAAGACCACCTGGCCGAATGGGGTTGGCACGCCGCTCTTGTTTCCGCCATCCTTCACCCCCTCTATCACTCCATCAAGCAGCCTTCTCGGGTGCAGATGTGGTTTAAGCGGGCCATTATAATCCCTGTCACCAACACAGTACCCATATATCCCTAAAATAAGTTTTGAACCCTTGCCTGTGCCAAGAGGGTCACGGTATATGCCCACAATACCTGTAATGGAACCTCCATATGCCTCCATGTTTGATGGACTGTTATGGGTTTCACCTGTAATGGTGTAGTTGTTCTTTTCGTCCAGACGTGCCACACCCGCATTATCCCATAAAACCGATACCACCCACTCCTTTTTATCCGCAAGCTCAAGGGTCGGGGCCTGTATGCAGCTCTTGAAGAGGTTATTCACCTCACTCTTTTCCCCTGTGGCGATATCAGTATAATTGAACATAGCGCGGAATGTATTGTGGTTGCAATGGTCGCTTCTGGACTGTGATATATATTCAATCTCAACATCAGTAGGCTCATCAAGCCCTACCTTCTTGCGCTCAGAGCGGATATCTTCTCTTAGAAAATATTGCCTGATAGTCGGGATATCCCTCTCCTGAAGGGCAAGGTTCCTCTCCCCTGATATCCTTTTTAACTCTTCATCAGAGCCGATGGATATGGTGTTTGACTTTGGCACATGATCAAGCCTGACACTCGGGATGATTATCCCTATGCCCTTCTCTTTGTCCCACTCCTTTTTAGAGTAGATCCTGTATTGCTGGATAATATCGTTTGAGAGTATTTCCGAGGCTATTTTCATTGCCCCTGCTTCATCAATACCGCCCCGTATTTCATAGAGTTTGGATGTGTATACAGCCCCCCCCCTATTAAATGGCCTTTTAAGAAAATCCTCTATCGCCTCCACTGCTGTGCTCCCGGCAGTGTCCCTTACACCGGGCCTGTAACCCACCCATATAAGCCAGTCAAAACCGGTCGCCATGGGTGAGAATGAAGATAGCTCTGTTACCGGGTTGGTGAATATCTCTCTCCTGATCGCCTCAAGATCTTTTTCACTGAGGTCTGCGTCTATAGTCAGTATCTTTATTACGCGTATATCATTAACCCCGAGGCCAAAGTAATCATTTGCCTTCTTTTTTATGTTATTACCCTCTGCATCGGGTAACTCCTTTTTCAGTCGTATTTCAAGTCTAAAGGCCATTTCTGGTTCCCTGTTCCTTTAAATGTTTATATCTATTCAATAATTGCCGATCTGTATAATCAGGTATCAATCAGATATTGAGACTTTAATGAAAATATTCGTCTGAGTCAATAAGGTATAAAACATTATTTGGGTTGAAATCAATATCCATAATGTCTATATTTTGACATTAAAATAAAGAGGGTTATATGACCACAATAATAGAAGATCAGGAAAATGGGCGAAATGAGTATGAAAAACTGCCTAATCAGCAGGAACTTGAAAAGGAACTTGGAGATTATCTTTCCAAAAAATATGGAAACCGCATAAAGATTCTATCCCCTGTAATGCTTCCCAAAGGTGATGTTGACGATATTGAAGAGGGGAGGGATTATCAAAACAAAAAGGGTGTGCCTGAATTTGATATGCTCCCTGAAGAGCTTGAGGCGCACCTTGATACCTTTGTGATAAAACAGAAGGACGCAAAGGCAGTGCTTGCCACAAAGATCTGTACCCACTTTAACAGGGTCAATTACCTTAATAAACTCTCGGGCAAAAAGAAACAGTCAGGCGTAGGGATGATAAAAAACAATGTCCTTATGATCGGGCCGACAGGTGTGGGCAAAACCTATATGATAAAACTCCTTGCCCAGAAACTGGGTGTGCCTATGGTAAAGGGTGATGCAACCAAGTTCAGCGAGACCGGCTATGTGGGAGGCGATGTTGAAGACCTTGTAAGGGACCTTGTTTATGAGGCGGGTGAAAACATTGAACTGGCCGAGAACGGCATAATCTATATAGACGAAATAGATAAGATAGCAAGCGCAAACAATTTTATAGGACACGATGTCTCCCGCACAGGTGTCCAGAGGGCGCTTTTAAAACCCATGGAAGAGACAGAGGTTGACCTCAAGGTGGCCCATGACCCTATCTCCCAGATACAGGCAATAGAGCAGTTCAGGCGCACAGGTAAAAAGGAAAAGCGCGTGGTAAACACGAAAAATATCCTTTTTATCATGAGCGGGGCATTCGGCGCCCTTACTGACATCATCAAGAAAAGGCTTCAGAAGCAGGGCATCGGTTTTGAGGCGGATGTCTCTCCAACAGAGATCCCATGGGAGATCATGAAGGAGGTAACAGCGCAGGATCTTGTGGAGTTTGGTTTTGAGTCCGAGTTTATAGGCAGGCTACCTGTTATAGTGGTATTTGATGAACTTACAAAAGAGGACCTGGCGGACATCCTAAAAAATCCAAATAACCCTGTCATTGTGAGTAAGAGACAGGATTTCAGGGCATATGGTATAGATATAAAGTTTGAGGATGAGGCACTGGACAAGATCGCAGAGCTGGCCGCAAAGCTGAAGACTGGTGCAAGAGGCCTTGTAAGCGCAGTGGAAAAGGTGCTCATACCCTTTGAAAAACATCTGCCATCCACGGAGATCAAACAGCTCCTCGTAACACCTCAACTGGTTGACGACCCCAGGGGCGAACTCGCTAAACTCAAGGAGGGGTATGATGACCCTGAGCGTTTAGCCCGTTTTGAGCAGATGAGGAAAAGGGAGCTTGAAAACCTTGCCGCATTTATTGAGGAGAGGGAAAAGGATTTCAGGCATCTGTCCGGCATGGCCCTGAGCCAGGAGAGAAGGGAGCTGATAGGTGAGATTTATCTAAGGACAACCACCGACATAAACAGCGCCTTTGAGGATTATAAAAGAATGTATAGACAGGTGAGGGATGAAGAGATCCTCCTTGCTGAAAAGCTTGAGATCAGCATGTCATTTGATGAAAGCGCTGTTGATGAGCTGATCAGGCAATCACTTGATTCAAACAAGGAACCCGGACCTCTTGCTTTTTATATGGCAAAAAAGCTTGAGTACGGGCTCAAGCTTGTAAAAGATCGCTCCGGCATAGAACATTTTACCTTGAACCGGGATGCCATTATTGATATGGAAAGGTATATAAACACGCTGCTTAAAAGGTATTACAAACAGCACTTTGATGAAAATGAGAATCTGATACCAATTGACACGGATAAAAATATTAAATGATCGGGATTTCTAAGCTTTACTGCGGAACAGTGGAACCTTCGGATGCGCTGCGATATGGGAGGCATTCATCAAAACTGCCCTCCCACCTGCTTCAGTTTTCAAAGGATAAAAAGCCTGTAGTTGTCTGGAACATAACCAGGGCATGCAACCTTAACTGTATGCACTGCTATGCCCATGCCACTTTAAAATCAATCGAGAAGGAGCTTTCAACCGACCAGGCAAAGGTTGTCCTTGATGATCTTGCTACCTTTGGCGCCCCTGTTGTGCTCTTTTCAGGTG
Organism: Desulfatiglans sp.; assembly: GCA_012513605.1. Classification (NCBI taxonomy): domain Bacteria; kingdom Pseudomonadati; phylum Thermodesulfobacteriota; class Desulfobacteria; order Desulfatiglandales; family Desulfatiglandaceae; genus Desulfatiglans; species Desulfatiglans sp. The sequence goes on from JAAZBV010000032.1 coordinate 20,297, forward strand.
GCGAACCCCTTGTACGGCCTGACCTTACAGAGCTTGCAAGCTATGCGGTGGGTAAGGGCATGAGGGCGGTTATCAGCACGAACGGCACCCTTATAACAAAGGAAAAGGCCGGTGAACTTAAAAAGATCGGGCTTTCTTACGTGGGGGTAAGCCTGGATGGGATGGAAGAGGTGAATGACCGCTTCAGAAAAAAGGAGGGGGCATTCAGGGCGGCTATAAAGGGCATAGAAAACTCCCTAGAGGCAGGGCTTAAGGTGGGGTTAAGATTTACCATAAGCAAGTTGAACATGGATCAGGTTGGCTATATCTTTGACCTCCTTGAAAATATGGAGATCCCAAGGGTCTGCTTTTATCACCTTGTGTATGCAGGCAGGGGCTCTGAGCTGATAAGCCAGGATTTATCTCATGCTGAATCCAGAGAGGTGGTTGACCTGATTATCGACAGGACAAGGGATCTCCATGACAGGGGAAAGCCAAAGGAGATACTGACAGTAGATAACCATGCGGATGGCCCATATGTCTACCTCCGCATGCTTAAAGAGAAAAACCCCAGGAGCAGCGAGGTGCTTGAGCTCCTTAAGATGAACGAGGGGAACAGCTCAGGAAGGGGTATAGGCTGCATCAGTTGGGACGGGGCCGTTCATGCAGACCAGTTCTGGCGTCATCACAGCTTTGGCAATGTCCTTGAAAGACCATTCAGCGAGATATGGACAGACATGACTGATCCCCTTATGTCAAAACTCAAGGATAAAAAGAAATATGTTACAGGAAGATGCTCAAGGTGCAAATGGCTTGATATATGTGCAGGCAACTTCAGGGTAAGGGCAGAGGCGGCAACAGGAGATTTATGGGCACCTGACCCGGCATGTTATCTGACAGATGAGGAGATAGGAATTTAAAAAAACGGTGTACGGTTTTTGGTTTACGGTGTAAGGAAAAGCTGCCTCAAAAATCCTGAACAATACATGCTTTGCTTTTGATACATTTTGCTGTTGGAAAGGAAAATCTTATGATCATTCGACCAAGGCGCCTCAGGAGAACACCTGAGATCCGTAACATGGTTAGAGAGACCTCTTTATCGGTTAATGATCTTGTTCAGCCTCTTTTTGTAAAAAATGGAAAGGGTATTAAAGATCCTATACCATCCATGCCTGGGCAATACCATTTCTCAGTAGATACACTGGTTAATGAGGTAAAGGAGTTAAGGGATCTTGGGATTAAGGCCATTATACTGTTCGGGCTTCCTGAAAAAAAGGATTCCATTGGCAGCAGCGCATTTGATGATGATGAGGCGGTGCAGAGGTCTGTCAGGGCGATAAAGGCAAAATTTCCTGACATGGTTGTTATAACAGATGTCTGCCTGTGTGAATATACGGATCACGGCCATTGTGGGTTAATAGAAAACGGCTGTGTCCATAATGACTCCACCCTTGAGATACTTGCAAAAACCGCACTAAGCCATGTAAAGGCGGGCGCTGATTTTGTCGCCCCTTCTGATATGATGGATGGCAGGGTAGCGGCTATCCGTGATATCCTTGATAAAAACGGCTTTTGTGACAGGGGTATCATCTCATATGCGGTAAAATATGCATCCGCCTTTTACGGCCCATTCAGGGAGGCAGCGGAATCTGCTCCTGAATTTGGTGACAGAACAGGCTACCAGATGGACCCTGGTAACAGTGATGAGGCCATAAGAGAGGCCATGCTTGATATTGAGGAGGGGGCAGACATGATAATGGTAAAACCTGCCCTTCCATATCTGGATATTATCCGCCGAGTAAAGGAGATATGCCTTTTGCCGGTCTGCGCCTATCATGTGAGCGGCGAGTATTCCATGATAAAGGCGGCAGAGGAGAGGGGATGGGTGGATGGTAAAAGGATGATGATGGAAAGCCTCACATGCATTAAAAGGGCCGGGGCAAAGATTATATTTACCTATTTTGCCAAAGAAGCGGCAAATTATTTGAACCTTTAACCTTGAGCCTTGCGCCTTGAACCTGGTTTTTATATATGCATAAACCACACCCAACAGATCAAAAATTAAACCCGCCCCGGCTTGTCGCATGGGAGATCACCAGAAGCTGTAACCTGAATTGTGTCCATTGCAGGGCGTCAGCAGAAAAAGGCCCATATGAAGGCGAGCTTGACACCGGTAAATGCAAAGAGGTGCTTGATGAGATCAAACGCACAGGCAGCCCCATCATCATACTCACAGGCGGTGAACCCCTTATGAGGCGGGACGTCTTTGAGCTGGCCAGGTACGGTACAGGCTTAGGCTTAAGGATGGTGATGGCGACTAACGGCACACTCCTTAGCCCTGCGATTGTAAAAGAGATAAAGGAGTCAGGTATCAAACGTTTAAGCATATCCCTTGATGGTGAAACCGCTGAAACACATGATACCTTCAGAAAGGTAAAGGGGGCATTTGATGCATCCCTTAATGGAATTTTCATGTTAAGAGAGGCTGGTATTGAGTTTCAGATAAATACAACTGTAACACGCCACAATGCCGATAATATCGATAACATACTTGAGATGGCCGTTGAACTGGGCGCTGTTGCGCATCATATATTTCTTCTGGTGCCCACAGGCAGGGCAAAGGATATGGAAGAGCAGGAGATAGACGCCATCAAGTATGAAAAACTCCTTCACTGGTTTTACGACATGAGAAACAAGACCCCGCTCCACCTCAAGGCCACATGCGCCCCCCATTACTATCGTATACTCAGGCAGGAGGCACATGCCAAAGGGGAGAAGATAGCATTTGAGACATACGGCCTTGATGCGGTGACAAGGGGATGCCTTGGCGGCACCTCCTTCTGCTTTATCTCATATGATGGGATTATCCAGCCATGCGGCTACCTTGAGTTAAACTGCGGGGATCTAAAAGAGGCATCCTTTGATTCTATCTGGAAAAATTCAAGGATATTTAATGAACTGAGGGACTTTAACCTATATAAAGGCAAGTGCGGCAGGTGTGAATACAAAAAATTCTGCGGAGGATGCAGGGCAAGGGCATATGAGGCAACAGGTGACTATCTTGCTGAGGAGCCTTTATGCGCCTATCAACCGAAGATATAGCATGAACACAACAGACAAAAATCTCCTTAATGAAATACAATCCGGTTTTCCTGTAACCTCAAGACCCTTTCTTGAAATCGGTAACAGGCTTGGGCTCTCTGAGGATGAGGTGATTGCACGCATCAGGCGGCTTAAGCAGGATGGCATTATCCGCAGGATCGGCGGTAATTTTAATTCAAAAAAGCTAGGGTTTACAAGCACCCTCTGTGCTGCAAGGGTGCCTGAAGAAAAGATAGAAAGTTTCGTGGAGGTCGTTAACAGCTACAGGGGCGTAACCCATAACTACCTGAGAAAAAACCCATACAATATATGGTTCACCTTTATAGCCCCTGATATGGCCTCAATAGAAAATTCCCTGAGGGAGATAGCCTTGAGAACCGGGGTGAATGATATCCTCAATTTACCGGCAGAAAAGATGTTCAAGATAAAGGTGGATTTTGAGGTCTAATAACCTTCCTCCTCCTGTGCTGCCTTTTTTGCAGCGTATGCCTCAAGCTCCTCTTCCGTCAGCTTCCCCATCTTTACAAGTAGTTCTCCTATCCCGTCATCCCAGAGTTCAGGTACCTCCAATGCCTTTTCAATTGGTTTTCCCTTTGTGCTGAAAAATGTATATTTCAGTGTAAGTTCAGATTTTTTAAGCATTTTAATAGATTTATCAATGACAATATAATGATATCCCAGAAATAGATAACCGATCAGGCAAATTATACCAAGGGTTAGTAATTTTTTCAAAAAGGCCATGCATACCTCCGGTGTATTTTAATTAAAAAAATCGAATTAATATTAACAGGTCTGTCATGTATTAATCGTTTAATGCCTTGAAGAACTTTAACTCTAAAAAGAGAATTTGCCATTTTGTTGTAGATATACTCGCCCGGGCCTCTCTGCCTGATTTATCATTTTGAAACAGATTCCTTTTTGGATTTTATTGTTGCTTTCTTATCCAGCCTGTCATCCACCTTCAGATCTATCATTATCCGCTTTGCCCCCTCTTTTGCATGTGCGGCATGCACCTGTTTGATGAGATCAAACAGCTCATCAAGGCCAGGTGTTTCAACTGTGGTTGACATGCCGCCCACCTCATATGTGTAACCGGATTTTTCTATAATCGCGACCCCTTTTTTAACAAAGCGGCTCACGCTTGCCCCTTCACCTATCGGGTAGACTGATATTTGTGCAATCATAATCTCGTCCTGATATGATTTTTATAAATATGGGCGATGCGGGATTCGAACCCACGGCCTTTGGCTCCGGAGGCCAACGCTCTATCCATCTGAGCTAATCGCCCGAAAGACTATTTGTTAACATTTTTAAAAAAAAGGGTCAATACAGGTTCTTTAATAAAGAACTGTTTATACGACGGCGAGTAAAATCCAAAGATCAGAGGCTCTGTCTATGCTCCGGCCTTATGTGTTTAAGGCTGTTTTTATACTCTCTTATTACCTGTTCCTTACAGCTTTTACAGATAGTGTGAGTAACCCCTGCTTTTCTGCTGCCGGGGTTACCGAGAGATTTTGTACGAAGCACTTTGTTACACCATGAACAAATTACATCAACGTACATTTTTTACCCCTGTAGATAATATTTTAACAAAATTAGATAAGAATGAATAATTATGCATATTTTTACTATAATGATATGTCTTTTACTATAACATATAACTGAATGTCAAGAGAAAACACCACATATTGTAGATAGATCATCATATGTATGCAAAATATTGCTGTCAGGTACTAAACAACACCTGTAAAAAGCACCAGTTTAAGCCCACCGTGGTCTATAATTGTTTTATCGCCCCTGAGTTTTGTACGATCAAATCCCCTTTTTTCAGGCGAAAACAGGGCAAATCGCCACCCTTTATAATGTTGTTCAAGTTGTTTCAGGATGAGGGAAGAGACCTCTATGCCACCCTTTCTGGTTCCAAGCCGGATGCCATATGGTGGATTGATTATTATCAGCCCGGCCTGGTTTATTTTTGTATAACTATAGATATCTGAAGGGGTAAGTTCAAAGAAGTCCCTATTTATAACCCGGATAGAGCTGTCAAGCCCATATTCGGTAATGGTTTCAGATAGTGCCTCACACATTTCCAGCTCTTTATCATTTGCGAGAATGCATGGTAAATCATTATTAGTCGGCCTTATTTCCTTTTCTACCTGCCTCTTAATATATGCCCACTGGGCAGGCCTGAAACCTGGCCATGACATAAAAGAAAAATCCCTGTACCATCCTGGGGCTATGCGCCTATTTATCATGGCAGCCTCAATGGAAAATGTTCCTGTGCCGCACATCGGGTCAAACACGATCCCATCACCATTGTAGCCTGCCCTTATAAGTGCTGCTGCTGCAATGGTCTCACGCATAGGCGCCCTGCCTGTATGTTGTTTGACACCGCGTTTATAAAGGTTGTCACCGCTACTATCCAGGGAGATGGTCATATGATCATTCACAGAGCGTATGTAGATATCCTGAGTTGCAGGGCCGCTATCCCCGTCTGTAATAAATGGCACAGCCTTTTTCCGGCTGTTGATACTCTCTGTTACCCTTTCTGCGATTGCATCGCTGTGAAAGATCCTGGAATGCCTTGCTGTTACAGTTACAGATGGTTTGCTTTCGGCCTTTAAATAGAGCTCCCAGGGGATCTCCATGAGATATTTTTCAAGTCTTCTGAAATTCGGGGCATTAAATCCGGCCATGCGGAAAAGCACACGGTTGGCTGTCCTGAGGTGAAGGTTGGCAAGATAGCAGTCAATAAGCCTGCCCCTGAACTCCACGCCACCATCTAGAACCTTTATCCCATCACTATCAATGGGAAGCCGCATCAGCTCATCTTTACAGAGCTGCTCAAAGCCGGGTGGGGTAGATACAAAAAACAGGTGACTTGGCCCTGTAATATGCCTCTTTATACGTTTTAAAAGGGGGGATTCCGTGTTCAAGATTCCTGCAAATCTCTCAATGTGTAAAGGATTATGATAATAACCTGACCAGTATCCATTAATTAGACACTGTCCACCCAGAAAGAAGAGGATTCTGGATGGAAAATGTATATTTGATCATTGCTCCTGCTTGATAAGTTCGAGCTTCAGGGTTACATTGTCCTTTATCCAGTGAGGGTCCCACCACTCAATCGGGTTCACAAAGACACCGTGAACAATCACGCTGAAATGGAGGTGGTCACCTCCTGCGAGCCCAGTCTGGCCTGAAACACCTAAGATGTCTCCCCTCTTTACACTGTCGCCCACCTTTACATCAATGCTGTCCAGATGCCCGTATAATGATGCAATGCCCTGCCCGTGATCCAGTATAACAGTAAGCCCGTAAATGCCATTTCTTTCTGCAAAAACAACTGTCCCGCTGTTAGCTGCCTCGATAGGGGAATTGGCCAATGATGCCAGGTCTATCCCCATATGGAACTGCTCATCTATTATTTCACCATTATATAAATAGCTTCTGTGATCTGCAAATTTTGCCGTTTCAGCCGCATTTTTCATCCTGAGCCAGACATCATCCCACAGCTTCAGGGCGCTCGTATTTTTTACCGCCTCATATATGGTATTATTGTCCTTTACTCTTAATTCTCTATTTATCTTCAAATAATTATCCTTGTCACTCAATGCAGGGTCAAGGCCGTAGTAATCAAAATATGGCAGGACTTTCTTGAAGAAACTATCACTAATGTTCAGTTTATCGCTTCTGAATTTTTTAGAAATGATTTTATAATAGAAGGTGGCCCGTGCAGTATTGCCTGCCCTGTCTTTTGCCCATAGATAGATTTCAGGGTCAGTTCCAATGTCAAAGGGAAGGGCAAAATAAGCAAGGGATATGCCGTCCTTTGCCTCTGCCTCGGCAGGAAAGCCCTTAAAGAAGAGCTTATTGACATAAACACCGCTCTCAATGGTATCGGAAGAGGTCTTGTATATTACCAGGCCTGTACCGCCGATATTTACATTGTGCATCCTGCTGACCGCCCTGACTGCGGGTGGGATTGAATCTATTATCATGGAATGTTTAATGACATTCATGTTGCCATCACCGCCATTCCTTCTGCTGTAATCCCACACCTGTATGATAAGATCGAGCCTGCCCTGGGCAAGCCTGAGCTGACCCGGATCAATTTCAAATGTCTTGCCAAACTGTCTGGTACCGTATTTATTCATCAGCCCTTCAAAAGGGAACCTCATCTCAAGAAGAACAACTTCGCTGCTGCCCTGGCTGTAGGAGATCTTTAGTGCCCTGATACCTCTTTTGGTGTCCTCTATATCCACCTGAAAGGCCTGTTTCTGGGAAAGGTATTGTGGAAGGGGGCTCACTTTAACAAAGGGTTGTTCCCCTTCAAATATTACTGTAAAGAGCCATGAAAAGAGAATGATAATCAATATAAGGGGTATTAATGTCAGGTAATATACTATTTTTTTATTTCTGGTCATATTGCCTTTTTATTATGAATTATGTTTATTGTTCAATCAACTTGACTGGAAACCAGTAAGTTCCTGCTGATATTTTATGTAACAATGAATAGAAAAATAATTGGTAATGTGCCTCATAACTGTTTTTATCCATCAATAGGGGGCATTAATCGCAGATTTTCTTAATAATGTCAATTCAGTTCCATTTTAACCTCAGATAGTTGATATCTGTCAGCCTCAAAATATTATTATATCAATATTTTTAATTGACAAGGCTCTATTATCTGGTAGGAAATAGCACAAAAATTCAGGACAATCGGAGGCTTTATAAATAGATGGCGACAATAGCTCCCTTCAGAGGTTTGACATACAATTTTAAAAAGATCATGAACCTGGCAGATATCATCACCCCGCCCTATGATATTATTTCCGAAAAGGAGCAGGAGGAATACTACAATACCCATCCGAATAATATTATCAGGCTGGAGCTGGGTAAAAAAAAGGCGGGCGATAATGATAGTGATAACAGGTATACCAGGGCCGCAGCTTACCTGAAAGAGTGGGAGAAAGATGAGATTATCACCAGGGCAAAGCAGGATACCATTTATCTCACATCCCATTCCTATGACCCTGGCGATGGCTCAGGCACAAAGGTCAGGTGGGGATTTATGTCTCTGGTTAAGATAGAAGAAGAGGGGTCTGGCGTAATACTCCCGCACGAAAAGACCTTTTCCGCGCATAAGGATGACAGGCTGAAACTATTAAAGGCATGCTCTACGCAGTTGAGCCAGGTCTTCGGGCTTTATGATGATGCAGGGAGCGGTATCCTTAATACCTTAAGGAAATTTACAGCGAACACCCCTGATGTCTTATTTACATTCACAGACGGCACAGGGCATAAAATGTGGTGCATCACCGATGCTGAGGTCATATCAAAGGTAAAAGAGCTCATGGACAATAAGCCGATATTTATCGCAGACGGCCATCACAGGTATGAAACCTCCAGGAATTTTCGCAACCATATGCGAGAAAAACATGGGGCAGGCGCGGATAAACCCTATGAATATGTCATGATGTACCTTACAGATATGGGAGAGGATGGGCTGACCATACTTCCATCACACCGCCTTATAAAGATGGACAGGCCCTTTGACCCGGCCCTCTTTCCTGAAAAGGCGGCGCCCTTTTTCAATATTGAAAGGCTTAACGCAGAGAGAGCAGACGAACTGGAATTTGCCATAAAGCTTAAAAATGCACTGGCCCAAAGTGGACTTCAAACTCCCTCCTTTATCTTTTACTCTAAAAAAGAGCGGGATTTCTATCTCATGGGTTTGAAAAAGGGGGCAGCGGATGAACTGTTAAATGACCTTCACCCCTCACTTACAAGGCTTGATGTAATTATCCTGTCAAGGCTTATCCTCGAGAAGGTGATGGAGTTTACCAAAGCTGATATGGATAATGACAGCCTGTTTCACTATGACAGTAATATTTCATCCACATTATCTTCTGTTGACTCAGGAGAATATGATATTGCCTTTCTTATCAACCCGACAAAGATAGGGCAGGTACAGGAGATCGCCAGCGCCTCACAGGTAATGCCCAGAAAATCCACCTATTTTTATCCAAAGGTGCTGACAGGCATGGTTCTGAACAAGATAGACCCTGATGACAGAATCTGCATCTAATGAAATAGGGCCTCTCCCCGGTGAAACTATTGACCCTTTCATGGAGGGGAGGCTGAGGATTATCCAGTCAAAAAAGGGGTACAGGTTTTCTATTGATGCCCTACTGCTTGCCGATTTTGTTACAATAAAAAAAAATGACATAGTGGCTGATCTCGGCACAGGGTGCGGTGTGATACCTCTTTCCCTCCTTGCAGCAAAACCTGCAAAACATATCTATTGCATTGAAATACAGCAGGAGCTTGCATTTCAGGCCATGCGCAATGCAAAACTCAATAACCTTGAAAACAGAATGAGCGTCATTATGGGGGATATAAAAAACCCTTCGCTTCCCGCATCATCTGTTAATGTTGTTGTGTGCAACCCGCCATACAGGCGTAAGGAGAGCGGCAGGATAAACCCGGATCAGCAGAGGGCCATTGCGAGGCATGAGATATATGCCTCCCTCGATGATATTATCAAGGCAGCAAGGTTTTTGCTTACAACAAAGGGCAGGCTATCCATTATTTACCCTGCCGAGAGGATGACATACCTTATAGAAAAGGTGAAGGCAGCAGGGTTTGAGCCGAAAAAAATCAGGATCATTTATCCTGACATAGATGCAAATGCAAAGCTTGTACTCATGGAGGCATGGCTGAACGGCAATAGCGGTCTTACGATTTTGCCTCCCCTTTTTGGCCAGGGGGCATATTCTATAGAGGGCCAGGCCTGAAGATAATTTTATCGACTGCCTTTCTGCCCAGCCTCTGGTTTAATTTTTCTTTTATGGTCTCAGATACATATTCAAGTTCCTGAAGCCATACTGATTCCGGGACATGAACAATTAGTTTATTCTTTTTGATTTTAACCGGGCTTGCATGTTCAGCAATAGCCGGGCCGACAACCTCATCCCATACCTCCCATATCTCAGAGTCAGCAGTGAACCGAGGGTTTGCGCCGGATAATACCCCTTGTAAAATATCCTTTAAGGAGCTCATGGATTCTTTTTTTTCTTCAGCCATTTTTATAGGTCATATCCTGATATCATTATTATGGTGATATTATTCTGGAATAATAATAATTCAAGACATTTTTGTCTTTGACCAAAAACCTTATTTCCCCATTACTCCTTGACTAAAACTATCCCTGCCGCTAAAATGCCTCCAAACTAACAAATAAAAAAACAGAGGGAAATTATGGCATGGGATTGGGAAAAGCTGCAGCAGCAAAAAAAGTCCAGGCAGGGCGGGCCTCCGCCACAGGTGGATGAGGTAATTGAAAAATTTAAAAATATGAATGTGAAGTTCCCGGGTGCATGGGTAATCATACTGATTTTTATTGTTGTAATTCTTGCCTTTAATATGATCTACAAGATTGACCCTGATGAGGTAGGGATTATCCAACGTTTCGGAGAATATACACGAACAACTATGCCCGGGCCTCATATTAAATGGCCTTCTGGAATAGAAACGCTTACAAAGGTGCCTGTGCGCCAGGTTCAGACAGAGGAATTTGGTGTGCCGGTATCAACCGGATCAAGGGCAAGATATACATCTGGATCCTCATATATTCTGGAATCTCTGATGCTGACAGGTGACCTCAATGTTGCGATCGTGCCCTGGGTTGTACAGTATAATATCAAAGACCCATATAACTATCTCTTCAAGGTACGAGATGTAAAAACCACCCTGAGAGATCTCGCAGAGGCATCCATGAGGCTTGTTGTCGGTGACAGGAGCATTACCGAGGTAATAAACAAGAGGGGTGAAATTGCTGATCAGGCCAAATTAGTGCTTCAGGCTGAGCTTGATGAAGCGGTAACCGGTATAAATGTAACCACTATTGAAATGCAGAGGACAACAGTCCCTGAGCCTGTCCAGCCCTCATGGAACGAGGTCAATCAATCCCAGCAGGAAAAGGAGAGGATGATCTATGAGGCAAGGGAACAATACAATAAGATGATCCCCCAGGCAAAAGGTCAGGCAGAAAAAACAATTCGTGAAGCGGAAGGCTATGCCCTTGACCGTGTAAACAGGGCTAAGGGCGATGCAACGAGGTTTATTGCTCTATATGAAGAATACTCAAAGGCAAAGGATGTTACCAAGAGGAGGCTCTATCTTGAGGCATTGAAGGATGTCTTTCCTAAGCTGGGTAATAAATACATACTGGATGCACAGCAGAAAAACATGCTCCCGCTTTTGAACCTTGAAAAGGGAGCTTCCCAGGCAGGAGGTGACAAGTGAAAACAGGCCCTTTTATAATCGTAATAATTATTTTATTTATAATCGGCTACAATTCTTTTTACGTGGTTGATGAAACAGAACAGGTGGTTATCACACAGTTTGGAAAGCCGATAGGCGAATCCATCAGGGAACCTGGCCTGAAATTCAAGATCCCATATTATACTGCAAATGTATTCCCGAAAAATCTCCTTGCGTGGGACGCTGACCCTGGCCAGATACCAACCCTTGACAAGACCTTTATCTGGGTTGACCCATTTGCCCGCTGGAAAATAGTTGATCCGCTTAAATACTTTCAGACACTCAACTATGAAACTATAGCAATCGCCAGACTAAATAACATAATAAACTCTACTGTCCGAAACGCAATAACCTCCAATTCGCTGCTTGAAGCAGTCAGAAACACTGACCGCAAACTGGAGATGGATGAAATGGATGCGAGTTTAACCGGAGAACAGGCCAATGTTAATATCGGCACTGTCAAAACAGGCAGGGAGGAAATAGAAAAAAGGATACTCAATGAGGCGCAGCCAAAGCTTACAGAGTTTGGGATAGAGCTTGTTGATGTAAAGATAAAAAGAATCAATTATGAGGAGGGTGTCCAGGAGTCTGTCTTCGGAAGGATGATCGCAGAAAGAAAACAGATTGCGGAAAAATTCAGGTCTGAAGGGCAGGGCGAGGCGAGAAAGATTGAGGGCGACAGGGAAAAGGAGATGAAGAGGATCACATCAGAGGCATATAAAACCGCTGAAGAGATTAAGGGCAAGGCAGATGCTGAGGCTACGCAGATCTATGCACAGGCATTTGGAAAAGACCCGGAATTTTACTCCTTTGTGCAAACCCTTGATATATACAAACAGAGCATTGGTAAAGACAGTTCACTCATACTCTCAACAGACTCGGAGTTCCTGAAATACTTCAAGGGGTTTAAAGATTAGTAACCCTTTCAGGTAAGAAGCCTGTAAGATGGCACATGAACGCACGGCAGATTTTCAGTTATCTTCCGTGCGTTTTTTTTATCCTGTTCGGGAAAATCCTTAAATTTATTCAGCCAGGTGTTTATCTTGACGATGCTATTGAGGTCTATTTCAAGTTTTTCAATGGCCTGTCCTGATGTGCATACCCAGGTTAATCTTTTACGTTTCCTTTATATAATATGCTGTGAACCTTTGGGAAACTTTCACGGCTGACAAGTGTCAGTAACACATCCCCCTCTTCAAGTGTCGTATCTCCACGAGGGGTGATGTAAGTATCATTCCGGGCGATCAATGTGATAAGACTGTCTTTTGGAAACCCCAGTTCAAATATCGGTTTATTAATCGCTTTTGATCCAAAAGGGACAATTATTTCTTCAAGCTGCATATTCAGCATGCTGGAACTTTCAAAATCAATCGGATGGGAACGTTTACGGACCAAAGGTGCATCTACCTTCAGCAGGCGTGCAAAATACGGGATGGTTGTACCCTGTAATAATACTGAGGTTATAACGATAAAAAAAACCAAATTAAAGATGAAATGATCATTATCAAACCCGGCCTGAAGCGGAAAGGTAGCCAAAACTATGGGAACTGATCCACGGAGGCCGACCCATGAGATCAATGCTTTTTCTTTTAGATCAAATCGTGAAAAGCTGAGCCCTATTAATACGCTGACAGGGCGGGCAACAAATATTAAGAAGAAAGAAATCAATAAGCCCGCCCCTGTTACAGGAATAAGCTGCTTTGGAAAAACGAGGAGCCCCAAAGTCAGGAACAGAACGATCTGCATGAGCCATGACACCCCGTCGTGAAAGCGGATGGAGCTTTTTTTATGAGCAAACTCAAGCTCTCCCTGCATTATACCGGCTATGTAAACCGCTAGAAATCCGCTGCCTCCAAGCACTGCGGTCACTCCATATGTCAATAATACCCAGCCTAAGCTCAGGACAGGATATAAACCTTCATAATCCAGCTTTATACGGTTTACAATCAGGATAAACAGTCTGCTCATAGCATAACCGAACAAGAGCCCGATTATCATTTGCTGGAAAAAGAGGGGAACCAATAACCACATCGACTGACCGGGATGCTTGAGCAATTCAATAAGCCCGATGGTGAGAAAGACCGCCATGGGGTCATTGCTGCCTGATTCAAGCTCTAATAGTGGTCTTAGCGGCTCCTTTAATCCCACATTTTTTGAGCGAAGAATGGCAAAAACCGCGGCTGCATCCGTTGAAGAGACGATTGATCCGATTAAAAGACCTTTCAACCACGTAACACCCAGAGCGTATTTCACGCATGCTCCGGTGATAAGAGCGGTTATTAAGACGCCCAGGGTAGACAACACAAGCGCAGGTTTCAGAACTGTCTTCACCGACTGAATATCTGTGTCCAATCCACCTGCGAACAAGATGTAGGCCAGAGCAATTGTCCCCAGCGCTTGACTCATCCATGCGTTATCGAAATAAATACCACCAGGACCATCAGAACCTGCCAACATTCCAATCCCTAGAAATAATAAAAGGACAGGCACCCCTAACCACTCAGAGATTTTACTCAGACTAACACCGGCGACAAGAAAAATCGCCGTTATAATCATGATTAGATTGATGGACATATATATTCTAGATTCCTTATTAAACCATCTGAAATTATTAAGAGAGACAGTGGCAACAGGGGCTGTCTTTGCGATTAGAAATATCTTGTTCTATTTTTACTCCTCTCCAAGATCAATAAAATGATTACATTTTTTGGTAGCAAAAAGTATCTCAATTTATCATCAAATATCAATCATCGTCAATGACTTCTATCGTTTAGATCATTCATATAGGTAAATTGTCTCAAATTCTCACTGTCAGTGTGATAACGTTTGCTTTGAGTTCTACGATTAACTTTGTTATTGATCCCTTATTTATTGAAAATAACTTGGCAGGCTCAACCAAGTTCCATATCTGTCCATAATAATGTGCTATCATCGCCTAAAACCATTGCAAGGTTATAGGGAAATCCTGATACCAATCTGGGGCACATCATCATTGAGAAAGGTCTGAATAAAAATTATTTGCGATAGCGTGTTTCCATTATCAGAAACGACAAGCTATGAAAGAGGGAACCCTCCTCTTAGCGGGGGTTACCGATATTGGGATAAAAGAAATAATTCAAGAAAGAAAACACCATTATTGATTTAGAAAATCAATACTATTATATTTTGGATAAGAGTGAGTTTTTCATCTTTTCATTTTGAAGTTTTTTAAGGCTCATATGATTAAAAGAAAGGGGCGAGACGTGAAACCATTGTACATAAAGTTAATGCCTTTATTAATTATTGTTTCTCTTTTTTCCGCAAATATACATGCTGACACCTTTAAAGGAAAAATACTTCTTTCACACTTCACCACTTCTGCTGTTAAAATAGATGGCATGCGAGACCCGGTTTGGGATAATGCGGTTTCATCAGAGATCAAAACCACCATGTCCTGGGATCTTAAAACAGTATCCACAGATTGTTCTGTATCAGGCAAGGTAAGCTCACTCTGGGACGGGGCACTTTTATATCTGCTTGTTGAGGTATCTGACTATGATATTTTTACTGAAGGCCGGATGCCGACTGATAATGACGGTATTGAGGTCTTTATTGATCTTCATAATGATAAAAACGCAAAATATCTTGAGGATGACTGGCAGATAAACATTACCGCAAAAGGGGCTATTTCCGGGAAAGGCGCATATCAGGAAAGAGTGAAGGTGTTTGCGGTCGCACCATCTTATGACAGTAACGATAAGCTGGTTGGTTATAAGGTCGAACTGGCTCTATTTACAGGTGGCATCCCGATAAAAAACAACACCCCTGTTGGGATAGAGTTTTCAATAAGTGATGCGTCTTCATCAACAAAAAAATGCAGTAACAGGGTATTCTGGAGCGATGGGAATAACAGGGGGCTTGATGATAACAGGAGATGGGGCATTGTTACCCTGACAGGTCATGATGAAAAATCACCACTCGCGCCTGATACATATATTCTGAATAAAAATATCAGAAAGGCTGAGGCCTTGCCAAAAGGCATCTGGAAGTCCGAAGTAGAGCTTAACGCAGCTCTTGCATTCGCAAAAAAAGTGATTTTATCAAATGACCAGGTAGAGATCGACAGATGCAATATTCAACTTGACGCAGCTTTTAAGAACCTGCGCAGGAATGGCAAATACCCAGACCCAATGGATTTGCCTGAAATTATAACACTACCTGACCCGTTCGCCTTTTTTAATGGTGCAAAGGTAAAATCAATTGAAGAGTGGGACAGGCGCAGGGATGAGATAAAGGAGCTTGCCCGGTATTATGAGTATGGTTATATGCCTGGCCCGCCTGAAAGGGTGACAGCTGAAAACTCAGAAAAAGGCATTAATATAGTGGTGACTGATAAGGGTAAAACAGGTGCCATTACCGGGCTTCTTACCCTGCCCACGGTTGAACAATGCGGTAAAGACGGCCCATACCCTGTTATTGTAAGCATTGATTTCTGGCCCATGAAACCCCATGAAATATTTCTTAAGTCCGGGTATGCAGTGCTAAGCATTACCTATTCAAGCGCTGCAAGCGATGATTATGCACATAAAGGGGCATTCTATACATTATATCCCTATGATGTTACCACAGGTAATGATGCAGGCACCCTGCTTGCCTGGGCATGGGCTGCAAGCCGAGGCGTTGACGGCCTTGAATATCTTATCAGAAACAATCCTGAATTAAAGGACAAACTTGATCTTGATAAACTTGCTGTTACCGGTTTCTCAAGGTGTGGAAAAGCGGCCCTTGCTGCCGGTCTGTTCGATGACCGGTTCAAGGTTGTGAGCCCCGGTGCCTCCGGTTGTGGAGGTGCTGCTGTGTACAGGTATATCTCCTCCGGTAATGAATATGCATGGGGTGTTTCACCCGGTAATGAGGCGCTGGGTGACAAGATAAGGCACCAGGGCCATAACTCAAATGAGATGCTTGCGAGATTCCTGAATTATCCCAGGATATATGAGACAAAAACACACGGCTATGGTGAGAGGCTTCCATATGACCATCATGAAATAATTGCTGCTATCGTACCAAGGGCAGTGCTCATTACCACAGCAACAGATGATTACGCCAATAATGCGGAAGGGGATGCCATTGGGTTTGAAGGGGCAAGGCCGGTTTACAAATTCCATAATGCGGAAAAGAAGCTTGCACTGAATATTCGGACAACAGGTGAAAAGAATCCATATGGATTTGGTGACGGCCACTGGCAGAGTGATAAACAGGTGCAGAACCTTGTTGATTTTTCAAATATGGTCTTTTTTGGAAAGCCCTTGTCTTCTGAGCAGAAAAAGGTGTTCTATTCAAACCCATACTATCCGACTTTTGATAAATATTATGGTGGTATAGAATCAATGATGCCGTGGATAAGTAAAGCGCTTCTCCCTTGATGGGAAAGGAGGATTAAGAATTCTTTAAGTCAACAGAATTGGCATCTATTTCCGACCGGAATTTATGTAGAGACAAACCATGCGCCACATAACCGCAGTAAACCGGCATCTCCGCACACCTGTAGAGACAAGGCGTGCCTTGTCTCTACGCACGGTGAAATGCTAATTGCAGGTATTACCCATGCAAACCTGATCCATATAAAACCTTTTACACGGACAACCCATGCGCCAAATGACCGCAGGAAACAGACATCCCCTCCATGCCTGTTGAGACAAGACATTATATTTTCGAGCTAAATGACAATATATGCATCCCCTCAAAAACCTGTAGAGACAAGGCATGCCTTGTCTCTACAAGGTGGTGTATAATCCACCTCCGCTTCTCAGCTATGGCGGGACAAGAATGCGACTCTACAATCTTTTGGGGAGCTGACTTTGTGCTCAATAAACATTTACATTGAACATACATTGTCATAAATACAATAAAATAATATTCGCCACGGAGACCATCCGCCTTCGCTGAAGCTATGGCGAGACAGGCGGAGAACACGGAATAAAAGCTAAAAGATTAAACCTCCGTGACCTCAGTGGTTAGCTATAAGATGTATACCTACTTCATATAAAAACTATCACCTTTAAAAGGGGCTACGATGAGTAATATAAATAACCTTCTGGAAACAGTAAATCCTGTTATTGATAAGGTAGTCGAGGCATTGAAAAGACGCAAAATCAAAGGCATTGCAGCAGAAGATTCAGCCCATGCGAGAAAACTTATATTGGATATTGTTCCGGAGGGTGCAGTAATTGGCATTGGTGACTCATCCAGTGTGAGGCAGATAGAGGTGGTGAAGGACCTTGAAGAACGGGGTAACAGGGTAATAAACGGTTTTGACCCCGATAAAAAGATCCATGACCTGAAATCCCATTTTGAAAACGGCTTCTGGCCAATGCTTGAGGCAACAGTGTGTGATGTATTTCTCACCGGCTCAAATGCCATTACAGAAGATGGCCGTATAATAAATGTAGATGGCAATGGAAACAGGATAGCAGGGATGATCTGGGGGCACCCCATTACCATCCTTGTTATGGGAAGAAACAAGATAGTGAAAGACCTTGAGGAAGGAATGGAGAGGGTGAAAAATGTTATTGCACCTGAACACCTTAAAAGAAAAGGCTCACCATCACCATGTACCAAAACAGGATACTGTCATGACTGTATCGGGCCCCACAGGGCCTGTGCGATAACAGGCATTATCGAATCCAGCACGCCTCATACTAAAATCCATGTTATTCTGGTTGATGAAGACCTTGGATTAAGCTGGGACAGGGCATGGCCGGAAGAAAGAATAAACCGGATAATCAGTCACCATGAAGAACATATGGTTATGTGCCCCATGCCGGAATGTGTTTTTGAAAAGGGTAATAACGATAAACTGTGGGAAATGGCCAGACAGAAAAGACGGGGCAGTGTCTGGTCCTGAACATGTGTCAGGGCACAGCGCCATTAACCCGCCATAGCTTTTGCTATGGCGGGTTAATGGCTAGAAAAGTTAATCCTTTGCCTTAACCCACCTCATAACCTCTTTTAAGCCCGGTTTTGTACCTGTCCGCAGGATACCCACCCTGTATACCTTGCCCGCAATAGGGATAATTATTCCCAGCGTGGCAATATTTATAAGGCATGAGATAAGTGGATAAATAAATGGAATGTCAACCAGTGTATACCTGCATGGCATAACTATTATAGTTGCAAAGGGGAAGTATGATGCTACAACAGCCAACTGGTTATCCGGATTTCGCAGCATCGAGAATGTAATAAAAAAGGGTATCATAATAAGAAACATTACCGGAAATACACCCTGCTGGGCCTCCTGTGGGTCATTGAATATAGCCCCAACCATTGCAAACAACCCTTGAAAAATCAACATGCCCAGAGAAAAATTTAACAGGAAATAGACAAGATAACCCAGGCCAATATCAAATTTGAATTTGACCGGTAAAGCTATCCATGATGTCGCAATAAGTATGATCATGGGCGATAGCCATATTATCATCTGGACAAGGGCTGTGACAGTGCTGCCTATTATCTTGCCAGCCATCAGTTCCTTGCTGCTTACGCTTGAAAGCAGCACCTCAACAACCTTGCTGGTTTTTTCTTCCATGACAGATGACATGGTCATTGTCCCGGTCATAATCAGGCTGAGGTAGAGTAAGAATGCGAACACAAACGAAAATATCATATTGCCAAAGCCCTGTTCCTCTATTTTCTCCTCCTTTGAGACCTTGAAATTGTTGAATTTTACAGATTGTCTGGCAAAGTTGAGCTCTTCCGGTGAAAGTGTTTTTTCCTTAAAATACTGATCAATCAGGACATTGTTTATTGGCCCGTTCATCTTTTCAAATACAGAGAGTTTATTGGGTATTTTGGCATAATACTCCACATTCTTATCTGTCAAAGCCTTATCAGGGATAAAAATGATGCCGGTAAGTTCCTTAAGGAGTTCACTCTTTTTACTGTCCACATACCCCTTGATTTCCTTCAATGGTACAGTATTATAGGTGATTGTCCACGAACCTTCCTTAATAAATTCAAGTTCTGAAAAGATCTTCCTGCATTCTTCAGTCAGGATAGCGGACTCAGTAACAATCTCTATCTTGGTACCCTTGTCCCCCTGATAAAGCACCATGAGGGCCTGGAAACCCATTATGATCAGCATTATCGCCGGCATCAGTATGGTCATAAATATGAAAGACTTGGACATGAGTTTTTCACGTAGTTCCCTTGTTATGACGGCAAGTATTCTATAATTAGGCAAGGTTGAGTCCCTCCTTTGCCGGGCTTCCGGCCAGTTTAATGAATATCTCGTTAAGGGATATATTGGCGCTGTCAAAACTGATCACCTTTACATTATTCTCAAGGAGTAGTTTTAACAGCTCCTGTGTCTGGCCGGAGCTTTTAAGCGATATGCCGACGCTGTTACCGAAATCCGAGATATTACTTACTATGGGATTATTGTGCAGGAAAAATATATCCCCTTCATAAGTTAGTTTTACATTATTCTTTGAAAAATCGGCCTTTATAGTATTGAGGTCACCGTTTAAAATTATCTTTCCCTTATCGATCATGGCGATGTTATCACAGAGCCTTTCTGCAAAATCCATCAAGTGGGTGGAAAAGATAATAACCTTGCCCTCCCTCTTTTTTTCAAGGATTATATCCTTGAGCAGGTTTGTATTGATCGGGTCAAGTCCTGAAAAGGGTTCGTCCAGTACAATAAAATCAGGGTCATGAATTATAGTGGAAATAAATTGCACCTTCTGCTGGTTACCCTTTGAAAGGGCTTCAAGCTTTGAATTGGCGCGGTCTGAAAGCTCAAATCTTTCAAGATAATCCTTTGCCTTTTTTGTGACATCCTTTCCTTTTTTACCCTTGAGTTCCGCAAAATAAAGGATGGTCTCAAGGACCTTCATCTTTTTATAAAGCCCCCTTTCTTCAGGTAGGTATCCGACCCTGGCCCGGAACTCATGATCAACCGGTCTGCCCCTGAACAATATCTCTCCGGAATTGGGCATATAGATATTCATAAGCATGCGGATTGTCGTGGTTTTTCCTGCCCCATTCCGGCCTATCAGGCCAAAAATAGAACCCTCAGGGATTTTAAATGAGGCGTTATCAACCGCCCTGATATTTTCAAATATCTTTGTAAGATTCTTAACTTCAAGTGCTGGCATGAGTGTTTTTCCTGTATAAAATTATATAAAGTTCAAGACTTCAAAATCCTTACACATCTGTCATGTTACGCTAACAGGCGCAAGGCTCAAGGTTCAAGGCACAAGGAAAAGCTAAAACTTGCTGGATACTAGCAGCTTCATAGAAAATGTCAAAGCCTGAATTTTTTCTGAAAATGAGAATTCTTGACCCCTTGAACCCTCGACCCCTTGAACCCTTCTCAAATTTGTAATAGAACATTCATATTTTATTTTCAGCAAATTTATTTTGGAGAGAATATGCTGCCTAAAGGAATCTTATTTGATCTTGATGACACGATTATTGCCTACAGCGCCAATTCAAAGGCCATATGGAAAGAGGTATGCGGGGAATTTTCAAGGGAAAACCATAAACTTGAACCCGAATCGCTTTATATGACAATAAAAGAGGTAAGCAGTTGGTACTGGTATGACCCTGAAAGGCACAGGATAGGCCGCAGTGACCTGAACAGGGCGAGAAGGGTAATCTTAGAGATGGTATTTGAAAGACTGGGTGTGGATGATATCCCCCTTGCCCATAAGATCGGCGAGACCTTTCAACTTAGAAAAGAGGAGGGGCTTTTTCTTTTTGATGGGGCTGTTGACACACTGGAATACCTTGTTGATAACAATGTCAAACTGGCCATGATGACAAATGGTGAAACAATAAAACAGAGAGAGAAGATAAGAAGATTTAATCTCGAAAAATATTTTTCAGTAATCCTTATTGAAGGGGAACAGGGCTTTGGTAAACCTGATGAAAGGGTGTTTATCAAGGCCCTTGAGGGGTTGGATCTCCGTTCGGAAGAATGCTGGGCAGTAGGAGATAACCTTGAATGGGATGTGGCAGGCCCGCAGAAGATGGGCATATTAGGCATATGGAATGATTTCAGGAAGAGCGGGCTGCCAGAAGATTCTGAAGTCAAGCCGGACAGGATTGTAAACAACATAAGAGAATTGATTGAATAAGGTGGGTCAAGGTGAAAAAAACCGGGCGGCTACAAAGAGGTTTATTAGCACGGCCCCTGCGGTGCCCATTATCAGGGAAATTCCTTTTCTGTTAAGCCCTTCAAGTATATTCAGGACATCCATGCCTGATGTGTGGCCAAGGTTGCCGGTAGTCCTGCCTTAACCTTTGGGGCGTCTACCACCTTTATTGGTTCAGGCAATGAATAATAGTATATTGCATATCCTGTTCCTGAAAGGAGGATAACAAGAATAAGCTAACGTATAATGCGCCCCATTATAGCCTCCTGGTCAACCCGCTGGAGAAGTACGTTTAAATTTGACATGTAAATTGATTAGACCTCTGAAATCTATAATAGCCCATCCTCTATGTCAAGGAAGGCAAAACACTTTTTCCTTGTGAAAATCCCCTGTTTTTATTATCCTTCATGCTTCTTTATATCGGAGGAAAAATCGTGGCACGCATCTTCGGTCCGGTCCCGTCAAGGAGACTCGGGCTTTCATTAGGCATAGATCTTGTCCCATGCAAGACATGCAGCTACAACTGCATCTACTGCGAGGTAGGCAGGACCACTGACCTTATTACAGAGCCATCCTCCTTTATCAATATAGCGGAAACAGTTAAAGAGCTTGAGGAGGTCATATCAAAGAGCCCGCCTGATGTGATAACCCTTGCTGGTTCAGGTGAGCCGACACTTAATCTTGATATAGGGGTCTTGATTTCTGAGATAAAAAAGATTACAAAAATACCCTTGACCCTGCTCACAAACGGTTCGCTCCTCTGGAAAGAGGAGGTAAGGGAAAGATGCATGGGCGTTGATATCATCCTGCCAACGCTCTCTTCGGTTTTTAAAAAGACACATGATATGATCCACAGGCCGCACCCCGGTCTTGACCTTGACAGGATCATACATGGCCTCACGGAGACAAGGAGGCTCTTTAAAAAGGGATATTATCTTGAGGTGGTGCTGCTTAAAGGGATAAATGACAGCGATGAGGAGCTTTCCGGGCTTAAAAAGGCCATAGGGGATATAGCGCCTGACAGGGTACAGCTCAATACGGTTGTAAGGCCCCCTGCTGAAACGAACGCACTTCCTTTGAGCCAGGAGAGGCTTGAAGAGATAAAGAGGTACCTTGGAGGCAATACAGAGATCATTGCCCCATCACCCATAAAGGGCAGGGGGAAGATATCAGATTCAAGGGCAGAAAGGATTTTTGAGATGGTAAGAAGACGCCCTGTAACTATTGATGATATCTCAAATGCCCTGAATATCAGCCGGGCGGAAACCGAACAGATGGTTAAAGGGCTTATGATAAAGGGCATTATTCTGGAACAGAGACATGGAGATAATCTGTTCTACACTTCAAAATAAATAATTTTTTCATTGTTTGCATTCTATCAACTGATTTTTGTTTTTATTACACCTGAAGGGGGATGCATGAATGGACCGGTTATCAGATAAAAACAGTTCAAAGGGCCTGTTTATTGGCATTGATGCAGGGTCAGTCAGCATCAATTCGGTTGTCATGGATAGTGATAAAAATATCATTCATGAATCCGCTTACCTCCGGCATTTCGGCAGGGTGGAAGAGGCTGTGCATGATATCCTTATGGATGCGTACAGGCAGTTCGGGCATGAAAACATAAGGGCAGTCGCATTTACCGGCAATCATGGTGAACAGATCAATAGCAGGCTGAATGGGTTCTATGAGTATGAGACCATATGCCAGGTGATGGGGGTGCTCCATGTTGTGCCATCTGCCAGGTCAATAATCAGCATGGGTGGCCAGGATACCGCCCTTTTCATGATCGGTAGTGAATCAGGAGGAGGTTTTAACCTTGAACACTTCAGCACAAACGGCCCCTGCGCATCAGGGACAGGCTCATTTATTGATCAGCAGGCCCAGAGGTTAGCCACATCAATATATGATAAAAAAAAGAGTGTGAAAGACCATGATATAGACAGGGTGCTTTCTGATTTTATTGCGCTTGGTTTTAAGAGTGACAGACCTTCACACGTTGCATGCAGGTGCACTGTATTTACAAAGTCTGACATGATACACCTCCAGAACAGGGGTGAAAGGCTTGAAAATATCATATATGGCCTGCATCTTGGTAATGCCCGAAACTATATAAGCACAATAGTCTCAAGCCGCAGGCTCAATGACCCTATCGTCTTTATCGGCGGCCTCTCCATGAATGAGCTTCAGGTAAAGGCATTCAGACAGTATTTTCCAGGCCTGACAGTCCCGGGGTACAACACCTCAACGGGAGCCATAGGGGTGGCGCTCCAGGCGATAAGTAAAGGCATAACGAACAGTATAACGCCTGAAGATCTAATGTCACATAAATGGGGGAATCAGGACAGCTTTATCACCGCTCCCGGGCTTGAGATAAAGAAGACCCATTTTGATGAAGATAATTCAGTAAGGGCGGTGCTCACAGGAAAGGATATCCCTGCATATCTTGGCCTTGATATAGGTTCAACAACAACCAAGTATGCCATCATTAACGATAATGGAGATATCATACACAAGGCATATATACACACCAGGGGTAAACCCATTGAGGTTACGCAGACGCTTCTTCAAACCATCAGGGATGAGGCGGATAAGAGGATCATACTTAAAGGGATTGCCACTACAGGATCAGGCCGTAATGTTGTGGGTGACTTTCTTAACGCTGACCTTATCATAGATGAGATAACCGCCCATGCAAACGGGGCGATAGCAATAGACCGTGAAATAGATACTATATTTGAGATAGGCGGTCAGGATGCCAAATATATTTCCATAACAAACAGCCATCCACTTGATTTTGACATGAACAAGGTCTGCGCTGCCGGCACCGGAAGCTTTCTGCATGAGCTTGCTAACAAATACGGGATCAATATTGCTGGCGAATTTCAGGAGATTGCCCTTTCCGCCAAAAAGCCTGTAAAGCTTGCTGAGAGGTGCACAGTGTTTATGGAGTCGGACCTTGTGAGTTATCATCAGAAGGGAGCTGCAAAGGAGGATCTGATTGCAGGGCTCTGTTATGCCATTGCCCATAATTACCTGAACAGGGTGGTGGGAAAACGCAGGATCGGTAAAAGGATAATGTTTCTTGGGGGCCCTTCCCTGAACAAGGGTGTTGTTGCTGCCTTTGAAAATATTTTAGGGCAGGGACTCATTGTGCCCAGGCACAGGGAGGTTTTAGGCGCATATGGCGCTGCCCTGAAGATAAAAGAGCAGATGATCTCCAGTGAAAAAGGAGAGAGCCATTTCAGGGGGCTTGATAACTGCATCAATGACCGGATGGATTATACCGAAAAGGTCTGCATGGCAGACCCCTCATGCCATAATCAGTGCAAGCTCAAGATATATGACTTTGACGGCAGGAGGAGTGTCTGGGGCGGGGAGTGCGGCAGATATGAAATAACAAAAGGCGCCGGTAAGAAAGAGGTAAATTTTTTCAGGCAGAGGGATGATATCTGGGAAAAATATGTAGCAGGTCTTTATGATGTAATTAAGGATGAGCCCATAGTGGAGGTTGATGGAAGGCCGACCATAGGGATACAGAGGTCTCTTTACACTATGCAGACCGCTATCATGTGGGTCCATTTCTTTGATCACCTCGGATTCAGGCCTGTATTTACATCGCCAACCGATAATCATATTGCTGCCGCAGGTATTGAGGCTATGACCGCTGAGACATGCTTCCCGGTAAAGGTTTCACACGGCCATGTGAAGGCCCTTATTGGAAAGACCAGGTACCTGTTCCTGCCTGTACTCATCAACATGGAAACCATCTCTGCTGATGAAAAGGGGTTTTACTGCCCGCTTGTACAGGCGAATAAATATATGGTAAATGCGGCCCTTAATATAGATAAAAATACTTTGATAGGCCCGGTTCTGCACCTTAAGAATGACCCGTCCACGCTTGCAGTGGAACTTAGCGAGCAGATTTCAGGGCAGATCAGAAGGTCTCTTTCAGAGATAAGGGAGGCACTCTTTTATGCAATAAAACGCCAGAAGGCATTTACAGAGGAGATTCATAATGCAGGCAGGGAGATATTAAAAGAACATGATCCGAATCAACCGCTGATCATTGTAACAGGCAGACCCTATAACCTGTATGATGAAAGGTTAAACCTGAGGATCGGGCAGAATCTCTCTAAAATCGGCATTAAGGCGCTTCCAATGGATTATATAGATGTATCAGGTATTGACCTTACCGATTTTCCCAACATGTACTGGGGACAGGGGAGCAGGATATTAAGAACAGCCAAATATATAAAGGCAACCCCCAGCCTTTTCGGCCTTCACCTAACCAACTTCAGCTGCGGCGCAGACTCATTTGTCGAGCATTTTTACAGACATGTTATGGGAGAAAAACCCTCTCTAATACTTGAACTTGATGAACACAGCGCAGTGGCAGGTGTAATGACAAGGCTTGAGGCATATAAAAATGTGGTGGAAAATGTGATCGCCAAACTCAGCAGCAGGGTTGAGAAGAGGTTGAAAATAGTAATGTAGGGAGTTAAACCATGTCACCAACAGAAATAAGGTCATTTCAATCCCTGTCCGAAAATGTCGGGCAGTTCAATCTCACCGGTAAAACAGTGCTCATACCTGAAATGAACAGGCACGGGTGCCGTCTCCTTGCTGCCACATTCAGGAGCTTTGGCATAAATGCCATTGTGATGGATACATTCAAAGGTTTAAGCCTCGGGCTTGAACACACATCAGGCAAGGAGTGCTTCCCCTGCCAAGTGACCCTTGGCGATATACTTTGCCATATGAAGGGCGAACAGGATAAAAAAGGGAAGGGTTTTAATATAAATGACTATATCTATTTTCTTGTTGAGGCTGGCGGGCCATGCAGGTTCGGCATGTACAACAAGTACCAGAGGATAGTCCTTGATACATATCCTGAATACAAAGGGCTAAAGATCAGTTCACTTACCACTGATGATGGGTACTCCTTTAACGGGCTTATTGACAGCAGAAAGGCGGTTGATCTCAGGAAATCTGGCTTTTTCGCACTTGTTATAGGGGATATCCTTGACCGGCTCCTGTGGCGGATAAGGCCATATGAAAAAGAAAAGGGTATGGCCGATGAGTATATGGGTAAGGCCCTTATCATGCTTGAGACCACATTTGAAAAATACGGGGAAAAGAAAAACTTCAGCGCAATAACAGAGAGCCTCGTTGGGATAGTAAAAGAGGCAAGAGAAATCATTGACCCTGTTATCCCGCCAAAGCCTCTTATAGGAATAGTGGGAGAGATTTACCTTCGAACACACACTCACTCAAACCAGGATCTAATTCGCACCCTTGAAAAACACGGTGCAGAGGTGGTGAACGCATCAATAATCGAATGGGTAAATTTTATCAGTTACAATGATTATAAGGGGGCAGGCGGCAGGCTCAGGCTTGACCTTAAACAGTTAAGGTTCAGCTCCCTCATGGACTCCATAAAAAAGGCTATAAAATTCAGGGCAGAGCTGTTTTATCAGGAGATGAGGCAGAAACAGGTATATGACCGGGTCAGGCAGATAATTGATATTGCCAGCGATCACAGTGTGACCCACCTGGAGAGCCTGCTTTCTGAAGATGAACTCTTCAGTTTTGAGGTTGGCACAGAGGCATGCCTGAGCATCTCCGGCATCATGGAGTATGCCCACCAGGGATTTAATGGGATAGTCAATGTATACCCATTTACCTGCATGCCCAGCACCATAACATCGGCTGTGATAAGTCCGGTGATGGGGAGAATGGGGGTTCCATATATTGATACCCCCTATGACTCAAGTCTTCAGCCGGGGAGAGAGGCGGCAATTCGAACATTCATGTATCAGGCAGAACAGCATATGAAGAGGAAGGGTAGGCCAGGAAGCCGGGGCTAGATTTATCTTTCCATTGCCCTTTTTATGGTCAGGTATAAATCATTTCTGCTATAGGGTTTTGTTAAAACCTCTGTTATCCCAGATTCGGACAGGAGGCTGTCATTATCAGAACCTCCTGCACCCGTGCAGAGGATAACCGGTATATCGGGCAATATCCTTTTTAGGTTTGCAGCAAGTTCCACCCCGTTCATGTCGGGCATGGAATAATCTGTCATTACCAGATCAAAACTGTTGCCCTTGTTGGTTAAGCTGCTTAATGCATCACTTCCATCCGAAACAGCCACAACCGAGCAATTCAGGTATTCCAGTAACCGGGTTGTCATTTTTCTTACATCAGAGTCATCCTCAACCAGAAGTATATTCATTTTGTCAGCCCCGCTTTAAGGTTAATCTTAACTCTTTTAGCAGTTTATTGGCTCAGACTGAGCAATTAATTATACAATATCTGTGCCATAGGCAGTAATTAAGGCTTTTCTGAATGGAATGAGCGTTAGAAGCCGCAATGGTAAGGCATTAAACCATCGTGTTATGCTTAGCCCGACTTCCATCAAAAATTATGAAGATATAGAAAAAACTGTTATATGCACACTTTAAGGTGCAGCCATGCACATGATATTGTGCATAGCTGCTATGCGAGTTCGCCCTTAAGCCATTTGAGGTATGAGCTGTTTCCCTCTGTTACTGGTAGTGCGAGTATCTCAGGCACCTCATAAGGGTGTATTCTTTTTACCTCATTTTCCAGTTCAATAAAATGTGCCCTGTCTGACTTTACAATAAGAAGCCACTCCTGATCCTCCACTATTCTGCCCTGCCATCTGTATATGCTGTTAATAGGCCCGCTTATCTGGATGCACCCGGCTAATCGTTTTTCAATAAGCGCTTCCGCAATTTCCTTAGCTTTTTCCCTGTTATTTATGGTTATAAAAACCTGTATAAAATCTGTCATAAATATTTACCCCCTGAAGCCTTCTGCTTTCATTATCACCATCACGGTTGTGGCATTTTTATTGCCCCTCCCACTTTTTCAAGCTTTACCAAAATTAAAAAAATCTGTCTATTACTTGAGATACACTTATTCACCATCATCATTAACAAGGGGAAGATTGATGGTGGATTTGGGAAGCTGATGCCGCTTGACAAAGAGAATAAGCCTAAATATATTCCCTGCCAGTGTCATTGACATGCCGGTTCATTTGTCTACCCGTATTCCAGCAAGGAGTTCATGTTATCTGAAAATGAAAATGATCAAAGAAAAAAGTAAATATCTCAGGGGTGCGAGCCTCATCCTTATTGCATCATTCCTCTGTTTTTTATTAATGCAGACCTTCTTAAATGATAATATCTATTCAGAGACCAAACAGGATACAACCACAAAACAAGATAAAGGTGTTGAAACAGCAGCCCAAAAACCGGCTATCGTAAGGAGTGTTATAGCAGAACTTAACGGTGTCCAGATATCCACACATGATCTCAGGAAGAGGTATGATCTTTTTTTGTTCATGTCAGGTTCTCCTTCCGATTACAGCGAGCGGGTCTCAGTCAATTCTTATCTTGAAAACTATATGGCAGAGCTGCTTCTGCTTCAGGAGGCAAAAAGGCAAAAGATCAGCGCAGGAAAGGATGAGATAGGGCAGGAAAGAAAGAAATATCTTGATAGAAATTTTCTCACAGAGGCTGAATTTTTAAAGAGGCTCAATAACGTAAGGCTTGCAACAGAAGACGCTGACAAATATTTTGAAAATAATGTAACAGCGTACAAGCTGGGTGTTGCAAAGTTTGGAACCATTGACATCCCTGATATGGAGGCAAAAAAATACTATGATCGGAACCATGATCATTTTAACGGGCCGGAAAGGGTAGCATTGAGTCATATTCTCATCTGCCATACTGAGAGCGTTGGTTGCAGGAGTGACCTTAATAAACAAGAGGCAAAAGAATTTGCCGGGAACTTGAAAAAGCTTGCTACCCCGGAAAATTTCTCAAAACTGGCAAAACAGTATTCCTCAGACAGGACAGGCGATGATGGCGGAAGCCTTGGTTTTATTACAAGGGGTTCGGCCGTCCCCTCAATTGAAACAGTTGCCTTCAGCCTTGAAAAGGGGGGCATATCCGATGTAGTTGAAACAGAATACGGGTTTCACATCTTACATGTAACCGCCAGGCAAAAGGCCAGGTCAACCCCATTTGAAAAGGCAAAGGAGACCATCAAAAGTCTCCTCAGGGAGGAACATATTGCATCAAGGCTTTTCAACTATTCCGGTGAACTGCTAAAAACAGCGGTTATCAGGAGATATGGCGACCCGGATAAAGGTGTTGAAGAGGGCGCTAATGAATCAGCAGTAGACGCCGGAAAAGAGACACCATTGCAGGAGAAAAAGTTCCAGACATTCAAAAATTCAGGCCTCAAATTAAATATAAACAGCAAGGGGCAGCCGGTTATACTCTTTTTCGGGAGCATAGGGTGCTCTCATTGCGAATGGATATCAGAGACCTTTGATGCTGTCGCACTTGAATATATGCAAAAGGGGCTTATTGAGGCGCACCATTATGATATGGTAACCATGGACGATATACTCACACCGGCTGTTGAAAAGGAGATCCCAAGGCAGCACCTCAAAATCAAGCAGGAGAGGTCGCCTGATTCTGTGCCATACTTTAATTTTGGGGGTATCTATGAGAGGGTTGGCACAGGTTATGAGGCCTCAGATGACTTTTTTGCTGAGGAGCTGGAGATGCGCCAGGTAATAGACGCCCTTTTGGACGCTGATTGATATCTGCATCCTGCGATAGATGCCGATTTTCGTGTTTTAATGTCATCGAAAAGAGCAGAATCTTTATTTTCAAAAAACTTGACAAAGGACATTTTTCATGACATTTTTCCACAGTCTCACAAAAGACTTACATATTAACCATATACTTTGTTTATTCGCCTGTCCTCTATTGGCAGGTGTGAAATTATAGATTCATCGGGTTCTCTATAAGGGGAAGCTTTTTGGCAAAATGAGAATGTGTTAATCTTTAGAAGTGAATGATTTCATTATTAAAGGATGACAAGATTTCTGGTTAAGGAGCGAGTATTATTCAGTCCAAAAAATATCCGGACACAATAAGGGGAATCATATTTACGGTATAGAAAGACAGAAATGCCTTGTTTACCTTACGAACAATGTTGATTTGACCGTGGAGACAATGGCTATGCGTTATAAGTCCCGCTGGAATATTGAACTGTTTTTTAAAAATAAAGATGAAAATAACAATAACAATAATTTAAAAAAGGAGGAGATGCTGTCTGCCCAAGTGGCTTTCTATTTTGGTTTTTAGGGGGTTAAAGTTATAACCGCTGTTATTATAATTATTTATATTGGCAGCCTAAGGTGTTATTTCCTAAATTGAAAGGAGGAAGGGATGAAATTGAAAAAGTTTAAAAATCAAAAGTTCAGTTTTATGGCAATTGTGGGCTTCATGATTATTATGTTAATCACGGGTTGTGGGGACAAGACCACCGTTGGTGAAAAATCCGGAGGCGACACAGGCGTTGGGAAAGTTCCCTACTACGATATCGTTGGTGTAGTTGTGAACGATTCCGGCGATCCGATACAGCATGTTTTTATTGATGTCATAGATTTTGTTATGAGTGATGGAGGCGAGGAGCCTTTTGTCGCTACAGTCCGCAGTGACGGCAATGGGGAGTTCGGCCTGAGGATACCCGGTGATAATCCCGTAAGACAGGTAACTTTAAGATTTGCCTTTCAAAACGTAGTAACCTATGTCCGGGATGTTGCGGTAATTGCGAATCAAGAGGTTGACCTTGAAACTATAACTTTAACGGTAATGAGTCAAAAGACCATTAACGACTCAACCATAGAAAACACCCTGAATGACAATGTTAGGACAAATGCCTATGTTACAATTGGCGCTAACGCGCTGAGGTACAGTGATGGAACCGCATTTTCCACCGCCACCCCGGTACCAGAAGATGAAGATCCCATCACCGCGACGGTAGCTATCGGCTATGTTGACACAACATCAAACCCAGAGTTTTTCCCTGATAATTTTTACAGCATGGTCAACGGTTCTTTAAGGCTTTTCTCAACTTATGGCATTCTTGAGATAAAAGTTACAACAGATAATGGCAACAAAATACTGAGCCTTGCACCGGGTCAGACAGCTACTATTTCTATTCCTGTTGGAAATATTATTAATGTTAATGACCCTGATTTCCCTGCCACAGTTGACCTTTGGTATTATGATGAAAACGCAGCGGAATGGGTGCTGGAACAGAAAGATGGTTTAACCTATCATGCTGCCACCAGGTCTTTTACAGGAGTCGTCAACCATTTTTCAACATTTAACGCCGGTTACACATTTGAATCAAAGTATGTTCAAGCTAATGTCCAGGATGACAGGGGCATGATGTGTCCGTCGGAGGAGTATGATGCAGAAGACCAGTGTACAGTCCCTGAAGAGCCTTACCTTATCCCTTTACCTGGCTCCACACTTAACATCTTTTCAGACACATTTTCCCCCTATGGTGTTTGGAATGCGACATATACCGCAGGCGCGGATGGAAAAATTCCTGACCGTATGAACCCCTCCATAGCAGGGCTTTTATATAATGATGCAGACGGTTATTTTTTACCTGTGCCGGGCACTGGCCGTTTAATGGCGCTTCTGGAATATACAAACCCCAGGAATAATGAGGATGGTTCGAAAGGCCCTGACCTTATAGCATTCGAAGAGG
Organism: Desulfatiglans sp.; assembly: GCA_012513605.1. Lineage (NCBI taxonomy): Bacteria > Pseudomonadati > Thermodesulfobacteriota > Desulfobacteria > Desulfatiglandales > Desulfatiglandaceae > Desulfatiglans > Desulfatiglans sp. The sequence continues at coordinate 52,456 of JAAZBV010000032.1, forward strand.
GAGAAATCAAAATATCTCATGATTATATATTGCCTCTTTCCACCAGTGCTTTTATTATGGGAAAGGTATTCTATGAAAATGGAGAGCCTGCTGAAGGCGCTGTATTTATGTTTAATGATCCTCTTTCCCCCGTCGCACGCTATTCCGGCGGTATAGTTGATGAAGAGGGTCTCTTACGGGAAGCGACGTTTGGTTGGTTTACTGGCTGGGTGCAAAAAGAGGGTTCGGAAGCCGTTGTGCCTGTTGTCGCCGAGATTGAGTCCTATGTTATGGTGCCTTCAGGCTCCGCCGTGACAGCTATTAAAGAGGCGCGCTGGGGAAGTCTGAATGGCGAACTTATTGATACCCCATATGTTTGTGGTGAGGGACTATTCGCGGACCTGGACTGTGGTACTTATGGAACATGGGAGGATAATGGCGCCATTGTACTCACATCACCCAAGTTAAATGAGTCTATCGATTTATATGTTATACTTGCAGATCCTCCGGGCGATATTCGCTACACGCATCTCAGGGGGACCATAGACCTGAATGATATTCCTGATGACGTTGACCCTGATAACCTATGGGTTGTTATTAAGGGCATGTATAACGATAGGCCTATAACAGTTCGCGGTGCAGTTGATGCGGATGGTAATTGGCCTGCTGGTGACGGCACATTTAACCCGGTTACTTTGGAAGGAGAGGAAGGTCTTTGGCTGCAGGTTCCTGCTGATACAGCGCTTACAATAACTATAGGCGATTATATTACCGATCCATTAACGCCTGTAACCTATCAGACTTATACCTACACAAGCAAGAATGATCTGGAAAACATATCTAGTGACCCTGAAAACCCAATATATGTGCCTATAGCAACGGAAATTGTACTTGCTAAAAATACGTATATCAGCGGAACAGTAATCTATAAAGGGAAACCTACCAAAGGGCTTAAGGTTGTTCTTGAGAACCTCACGGATACCGATGAGGATGATATAACTATCATTACTCAGGCGGGCGGAGTTATACCGCAGAAAGCTCTGCCGTTCAGCACCAATTATAGAGTGACTGTCTGGTCAACATATCCAGATAGTACGTTGTCTTTTGAACTTCTTTATACTCACCCGGTACTGATCAGTACTGCTGCCACAGGTGGCCCGGAAAACGATCTCATTCTTGAGATAGACTTTGGCGTGCCTGATCCGGAAACAGGACCGTTTATTCCGGTTATTCCGGCCGACATGGCAGCTATTGTTGGAACCGTACTGGATGCAGAAGGCAACCCCGCGGCTGGCACAGAGATCTGGGTCAGTCCTAACGGAGCCTTTGGTCCAACTTCCATAGCGTGTACAGTTGGTGACGATGGCGAATTGAGTCAACTGACAGGTTATATGGGTACTGTGTTGCATGAAGGCTTTGTAGTTCTTGATCCCACAGTTGCTTATTACGAAA
>JAAZBV010000033.1 GCA_012513605.1 Desulfatiglans sp.
TCAGGTTTCAGGTCTCAGCCCTCAACCCTCTCATCAGGTTTCAGGTCTCAGCCCTCAGCCCTCCTCTCCGGTTTCAGGCATCAGGTCTCTGTTCATGTATTAATAACAATTTGCTAAAAACCCTATTGTATACAATACCAAGCTATGATATTTTATGGGCATGGAAAAAAACGAAATTATAAAAGAAATTGAAAAAATTTTCGATCAACTAATCAAAAAATATAATTCTTTAAAAATAATCTTATTTGGATCTGCAGGACGTGGAGAATATGAAAAATTAAATGATCTTGATTTTTTGATAATAAAAGAAAATGTGCCATCACAAGGTCTGGATAGAATGAGGGAACTGGATGATTTAATAGAAAGAGATATTGCTGCAGATATGTTAGTGTATCGTCCTGAAGAATTCGAAGAGCGAATCAAGCTTGGCGATCCCTTTATTAAAACAATTCTTGATGAAGGTCGCGTTTTATATGGCTGATCCGAAGGTAATCAAAGAATGGTTAGATAAAGTTGATGAAGACTTTGAATTCGCCAGTTTAAAGAGACTCATATAACAAATCAGGAAAAAATATGGCAAAAACCACATTGGAAATACCCCGGGAAGAATGGAGAAAATATAATCCTTCCCTTATTATGAGCCAAAATTCATATAGTGATGCTGAAGTTGAACAGCAGAAGCTTGATGCATGGCAAATCGCAAGAAAAGCATCTCATTTACTTAAAAAAAACTATAGTGCCAAAAAGGTCTTATTAATTGGTTCTCTAGCAAGAGAATCAGGATATCATTTACATTCTGATATTGATATCGCTGTTTCAGGTATAGCCCCTGAGAAATTTTATTCCGCTGTTGCTGAAATAATCGGATTATCTCCTCTTTTTAAAATTGATCTGATCGATATTGATGATTGCAACCCCGGCCTAAAAAAAGCTATCGAGGTCGAAGGCCACTTGATATGAATTCTATCATACAACAGACCTCATTACGTATAAGATCTGGAGTTGAAGATCTTGAGGTTCTTGCACATAGAATTAATGAAGGTTGGGCAAAGGCAGAACATAACGCTGACACATACTATCTTGATAGCGTCGCGCTCAATCTTCATGGTTTTTATACAGGTTTGGAGCGTTTATTTGAAATAATTGTGACAAATATAGATGGGACCATTCCAGAAGGTGAAAATTGGCACCAGCAGTTACTTAAACAAGTTTCAAAAGAATTGCCTAAAATAAGACCTGCGATTATTTCAAAATCCAGTTTTTTAGATCTTAATGAATTACGAGGATTCCGGCATGTAGTAAGAAATGTTTATACCTTCAATTTTAATCCATCAAAAATTAAAACCATCGTCGAAAAAATACCAGATTTATTTAGCAGCTTGAAGGCGGAATTAACCGCTTTCGCTGATTTTCTTGATGATGCCTAAAAAGAGGGATGAGGGGTGAGACCTGAAACCTGAAAGGTGAGACAGGAAACTTGAAACCTGAGAGGAGAGACCTGAAACCTGAAACTGGAGACTGGAAACCTGAGATAAGAAAGGTGAAAGAAATATAGTGGAGAAAGCTGAAGACAGAAAAGAGATTTTGAGGCAGAGGACAAAGAAATATGCCTCTGCTGTTATTCGATTATACTGTGAGTTACCCAAAAACCGAATGGAGTGTCAGGTTATAGGGAAACAACTTCTAAGATCAGGCACCTCTGTAGCTGCAAACTATCGTGAAGCATCAAGAGCAAGAAGCAATGCAGAATTTATCTCCAAAATTGAAATATGTGTACAGGAAGCAGAGGAAACCATGCTATGGCTTGAACTCCTTCGAGATGATTGCGCCATTATATCTGATAAGCTTGACTGGTTATTTGATGAATCTAACCAACTGATTTCCATATTTGTAACCATGTCAAAAAATGTAAAGATGAGATGTAAATAATGGAAAATGATTTACCTCAGGTTTCAGGTCTCAGCCCTCATTCTTCAACTCAGGTCTCAGGTCTCAGCCCTCATTCTTCAACTCAGGTCTCAGGTCTCAGCCCTCAGGTTTCTCCTCCGGTTTCCGGTCTCAGCCCTCATCCCTCCGACGACGTCCTCATCCGAGTCGAAAACGTCTCAAAAAAATTCTGCCGGAGCCTGAAAAAATCACTCTGGTACGGCATGAAGGATTTGGGAAGTGAACTGATAGGCCGCTCACACGAAGAGAATGATGACCTCCGCCCTGATGAATTCTGGGCAGGGACTTAAGATATTACAATAATATAACATAGATTAATATATGCCAGTGAAAAACGCTAAAAGTCTTTTTCTTTTATATGTCCCTACCCCAATGAAAATAACTCGTAACCTTCTACACTATGTCATTTTTCGCCCCTCAACATCCCAATACTGATCTAAAAAAACAGTCACTGCGCGGCGGCGCGGTCACCCTTACATCACAGTCTCTTTCCTTAGTGATACATTTAGGGTCAACAATGATCCTGGCACGAATTCTGTCGCCTCAGGATTACGGCATTATCGCAATGGTAGCTGCGATAACAGGATTTGCAGGGGTCTTCAGTGACCTCGGGCTGTCCACAGCTACGATCCAAAGAGATAAAATCAGTCACGAGCAGGTAAGTAACCTGTTCTGGATTAATGCAGGGCTAGGATTAATCATAACCCTGGTCGTGGCATCACTCTCCCCTGCGGTAGCGTGGTTTTACCACACACCTCAGCTTGTTTGGGTTACTGTGGTTCTTTCAATGAACTTTATGATCACTGGGCTGGGGGTACAGCATCAAGCACTTCTTACACGCCAGATGAGGTTTTTTAGCCTAGCTAAAATCCATATTTTTTCAATGCTTTTGGGAATTGGAATTGCTATTTTGATGGCGCTTCATGGCTACCGCTACTGGGCGCTTGTCTTTAATACCATCACTTTATCTGCCAGCAATACATTCTGTCTATGGTTGGTTGCCAGGTGGCAGCCCTGTTTGCCCAAACACAAAACAGGGATTCGACCTATGATTCGTTTCGGATCGGATATCGCAGGTTTTAATACAATTAACTTTTTTGCCAGAAATCTCGATAATATCCTCATCGGCCGTTACCACGGTAGCGGCCCGCTGGGTTTTTACAGTAAAGCTTACCAGCTTTTGATGATGCCCATCACCAATTTTAGGGCTCCTCTTGACAAAGTTGCGCTACCTGCTATGAGCCGTCTTCAGAATGATCATGAGCGATTCCGTGATTATTACATGGAGTATTTATCGATCCTTTCTTTTATCTATATGCCTCTGGTCACTTTCATGTTCGTTTGTTCTGATAACATAATAAAAATCATTCTAGGACCTCAATGGATTAAGGCTGGTGAAATATTCAGGATTCTAGCAATCGCAGCCTTAATCCAGCCTGTAGGTTCATCACGTGGGTTGGTTTTGCTATCCACGGGGCAAAGTCGAAAATATCTTTTCCAGGGTGTCACAGTGGCTTTAATAATTAGCCTAGCCATTGTTCTTGGAGTATCTAAAGGGGCAAAAGGAGTTGCATGGGCTTATGCAATTTCTGTGTACGCCGTGCTTTTCCCTTCTTTATTTTTTTCCTACAAAAACACATCCATTCATATAGGCCATTTTTTAGAAGCGATTAAGCAACCCTTTGCTGCGAGTTTAGCTATGGGTGTAATATGTTATTTACTTTTATCAAAAATTAGAATTTTTGGAGATATGGCCAGCTTAGTTATATGTTTGATAACAGGTATTCTCAGCTATCTTGGGCTGATAATTTTCTTTTCAAGAGGGTTGAAAAACTTACTTAAGTATTACGAATATAGCAAGTTAATGTTTAAAAATATTCATTAGCCATTTAAGAAAATCTTTATTTAAAACGCCCAAAATAGCAGGCAACATGAGCAATTCATTACTATTTGACAGTAGGATAAAATTCTATGATTTATCCACACTGGTAAAGCAGCAGAGAGTTCCAAAATCCAAAACAATTCAATTTTATTCGGCTGTTAACAATATTGGGAATTACACTCCCATACTTGGAATTCGTAAAATAATTCAGACACATCCGGATACATGGAACATCCATGACAAAAATATTGATTTTAAATTTATTAATGAAAATTATACACATGCTATTATAGGAGGAGCCGGGCTGCTTCATCCCTGTTTCTCATCTTTTTGGCGAAAATATGCAGAAGAATGCAGGCTCCCCACTGTAATTTGGGGAGTAGGCATATGTTTACCTCTATATTCTACAGGGTGGGAAAAAGAAGATAAGAAAAAAGTCAGAGCAGTCTTTTCTCAGGCAGACTTGGTTAATGTAAGAGATGAAATAACTGTGGACTATTTCGATATCAAAAACGCAAATATAGGACCATGTCCCACAATAGCCTATTTATCGGATTTTCTTACTTATAAACACCCTTCTAAACATCTCCTATACAGTTTTCATGATGAAATTCTTTCAAGCGATAAATCTGAAATATTATACAAACAGATACAAACTAAAACAAAGTCTACCGTATTAAGAACAGACAATATTCAGTATAGATTCCAAGGTATTCAAAAAATACTAAAGAAATTATACTGCAAGAGTTCTCTTGTAGTATCTACCCGTCTACATGGAGCAATCTTCGCTTATGGGCTTGGAATACCTTATATCGTTTTTCCTGTTGATAATAAAATAATAGATTTTCAAAAAATTTATAAGAATGGACTAATTATTGGTATTGAGGAGTTTGATAATATTAAGGATTTAGATGCTATTTGTAATAACATTAAGATCAACGAAATTAGACTCGATTCGGTCTTAAACTTTGGTAAACTAGTAAAAGAATGGTTGACACTCTAGAAAGTATCAGAAAAATATTCTAAAAAATATTTAGCGACTTTAATACGAGGAAATCAATTGAGAGTTATCGTTTCACTAACCAGCACATTTGAAAGATCTCATATGCTATTTTATGGTATACAATCTATCTTGAAGCAGTCAGTGAAACCTGATCTAATATTGATAAATCTTTCTAAAGATTCCTATCTCAGTGACATCGGTTTTAAGGCTATACCTGACTGGTTGATAAATCCTAATATAAAAATAAATATAGTTGAAAATACCGGGTCATACAGAAAGTTACTTCCAGCGTTAGAATTTGCTGATGATAAGGACCTTATCGTTACTGCGGATGATGATATTCTGTATGCTACGAATTGGCTTAAAAACCTTTTGAAATTTTCAACTTCAGAGCCAGATTCAATAGTCTGCTGCAGAGCACGACTTATGAAAAAAAATATTATCAGAAACTGGCAGAATTATACAAAATGGGATTTGATCAATGAGAAAATGAAAGGAAATAATATCCTGCCAACAGGAGGTGCTGGTGCTGTTTACAAAAAAAAATTATTGGATGTTGATTTTTTGTCTGATCATATGTTTTTAGAAATTGCACCCACTACCGATGACCTCTGGTTTCGAATGGCCAGTTTAAGGATGAACACACCGGTTGCAGTATTTCCTGAGATAGGTTATCAGAATATATATTTATTACATAGATTAGGACTTGAACAGGAAAATATTTTAAAACCAAAAAATGCTTCTGTTTCATTTTATTTCCCCTTTTATAAAAAATGGATGAAGTTTTTAGACTATATTGGAAAAAACCAGTCAAAAAATGATTTTGCCTGGGCTTCTATTTGTAAATATAGCCAGTCAGTGCAAGGCAAATAGGATCTGACATTATTCCTTTGTTATTATGTGCAAAAAACTACCCGAAATATTATCATTTTCGATCCAAGCTATTGGCCGAACATTTTTTGGGGTATAAAGTTAGATATATTCAAATAATTTATTACCCCTACAAACTTTTTAAGTAATGACTTACACATCTGCATCTGGACTAATAACAAATAAATGTCTCCTATAGTTTCAGTAATAATTCCTACTGCTAATCGTCCGCATTATTTGCCCAGAGCCGTAAATAGTGCGTTAGCTGGTATGCAACAAAATGAGATTGAAATCATTGTAGTGCCAAACGGCCCGGACGAATCCTGGAAAGAATCTCTTAAACCATATAAAAACAACCCTTGTGTAAAAATAATACCAATCCAGGAAGCAAACGCGAATATTGCCCGCAATAGAGGCATGGAAGAAGCTCGAGGAGAGTTTTTGAGGTTTTTAGATGATGATGATTACCTTTTTCCAGATAAAGCTATTATCCAGTACCAATTAATCAGGACCTCTAACTTTGATATTACATGCGGGGCTATTGATGTCATAAATTCGTATGGTAAGATTATTCGGACGTTAAAACCTCCTGAATTTAATGACTTTTGTGAATCAATAACATCTCCCATTGGATTTCATTTAATTCACGCATATGTATATCGAAAGAATGCTATCCAGGGGCTTACTTGGGACCCTCATATCAAGAGTCGTCAAGATGTTTTTTGGCTTTTTAAACTATGTCAAACAAAGGAAGTAAAATATATAAAGCTAAATGAAGCTGTCGGTGTATGGCAACATCACTGGGGTACTCGTATTTCTACAAAACAGGATATTAATGATGCAAATCGTATAACTGCAGAAGCATTAATACAAATATTCAAGACACTAGAGAAAACCGATCGATTAACAGAAGGGCGGCGAAGATCCATTGCACAAGGTTTATGGTTCTGCGTACATGCGGCCTTTTTCTTAAGTCCAGTATATTGGGCAAAAATTGCCAAAGTAGCACGTCATATTGATCCGCAAACAAGACCCATACAACCGATATATCAATGGCCATTATTACGATTTATTGATCCACTCATCATTATGTGGGCTTTATATCCAAAAAAATTCTTTATGCATTTAAGGCGAAATTATTTTCTTAAGCATAAATCAGATAATTATTGGTAGGTTTAAACTATCTAATATTATTATCTTTTCAATAAATATGTAAAAATAGACTACGAAGCATTTTAAATAAATTATTACCCAGCCATCCCGGATTCGTTTGAAAATTTATTTCATGAAAGTATATTACTAATGTATGATCAAACTAAAATATCACAATTATCTGTATGCGTAGTAATCCTGGCTTATGGATCGCGAACAGAAAATCTCCGACGAGTTCTTTCAGCTGTTCTAGATATCGGGGTAGGACATATCATCGTGGTAGCGAATGCCGTGACCTTTGAAACCCATCAAATGCTCAATAATTTTTCAAAGACATATCCAGATTGTATTGAAATCTTGACATCGTATGAGAATATAGGTTCCGCAGGTGGGTATGCGCTTGGTTTGCGAGCGGCATTTAAAACCTCGTATGATTTTTTTTGGCTCCTCGATGATGACAATCTTCCTCAAAAAAATGCATTGATGGGTTTGATAAATGCATTTTCATTTCATACGGAAAAGATCAAGAAGGATGGTTTTCTATTGCTGTCATTCCGTAAATCACTTCCGGAAATGATGTATTACATTCATTCTAAATCTCAAATAATTTACCCAAGGCCAGCGTCTTTTATAGGCTTCCACATATTCAACATTTGGAAAGATTTTCTATTGTTTATACAAACAAAAAAAAAGCCTGACACTGCCTTTACAGATCATCACAAAAATAACATTTCATTAAATTTTGCCCCATATGGAGGATTATTCTTTCATCGAGACGCTGTTAAGATATTGGGGCTCCCAAATCCGCTTTTTTTCCTATACTCGGATGATTTGGCCTACACACTCAACTTTACCCTAAAAGGTGGCTCTCTGTTTCTGGTACCCGACAGCTGCATAAACGATATTGAACCTCCTTGGAACGCAACCACCAGTAAAACCTTCAACATATCAAGGCGATTGAAGGTGATGACAGCGGAAAAAACTTACTATGAGGTACGAAACAGGGTTTATTTAGGCAGAACAATGTTCCCGGGGCATCCATTAATATATTTATTAAATAAGTGGCTATATATTACTATATTAGGAAATTTTGCACTATATTATCGTAGTTGGAAAAGATTCAAGCTGATACTTCGCGCGGTTACTGATGGCGAGAAAGGTCGTCTGGGCAAACGAATTTTTTGAAATAAAAAGTAGAAAGGTATCAAATTCACTTAACACTTTGAACGCTCAAAGGTTCTTGCTGGCAATAAAATGCAGACCTTCTTAAAGAAAAATCGTAAATACTTATTATGAATATTTGTGCAATTATGATTAATTATTTCAACTGGCGCGATACAGTTGAAAGTGTTGAATCAATCATTGATCAACCGATCACACGGATTGTTGTTCTCGATAATTCAGGGGATGAAAAAGAAGTAACTTCACTTAGAAAGGCACTAGGATGTTATTCTTGTGTAGATGTAATGGAATCAAACACCAACCTTGGTTTTGCTGGTGGTATGAATTATGTTCTTAATAAAAAGTTTCCTTTAGGTTTTGATTACTTTTTAATACTAAATAATGACATTATTGCTTCGGAAAATCTTGTTAAAAACCTGATCGAAGGCTCCGGATCCAAATCCTTCGATATATCTTCTCCAATTATTTATTATTACCCTCAAAAAGATCGACTGTGGTCTCATGGTTATTACTATAATATGATGACAGGAATCGTAACACATAACCCAATAGCATTCCTGCCTCGAAACTGCTTTTATCTAACTGGATGTTGCATGTTGATCAGGCGTGAGGTTTTCGAGGATATCGGTCTTTTTGATGAAACATTTTTTATGTATGGTGAGGATGTTGAATTTTCATACCGTGCGGTCAAGAAAGGTTACCGGATTGGAATAGTGGAATCCGCAAAGCTTTACCACCATGTAAGCCTCACTACCCAAAACAATTCTCCCTTTTATGAATATCACATTACTCGCAGCCATTTTCTGCTTATTAATAAATTCTTTAACAAACCTTTCAAACAGGCAATATCTTTTATCATTAAATCAATTACGTTAAGCATGCGTGTGTTAGTAAGGACTATAAAGTATAAAAACCAAAATGCTTTATCAGGTTTTACAAAGGCTTTTTATGAAAGACTTTATAGGTCATGAATTTAGAAACAATATCATTGAGATAGTAACTAATATAGACGCTGTTCAGGCAAAATCTTCGGATGAAAAAACACACTAAATGGCTGAGAACAAGGCTTGTTGAGATACTTGCTTCATTTTTAAATCTATTGCCGATAAGACATCAAAATAAGTTTTTTGAGATTGTCTTACGATTTATACCAATCCCCCTCCTTAAACTCATTCCCTGTTCTTACTCTGCTTACATTAAACAATACATGCCTCAAAGAGGTGATGTAATAATTGATTGCGGGGCACATATCGGTAACTGTACTATCCTTTTTTCACGACTTGTTGGTAAGTCAGGCACTGTTATTGCGGTGGAACCATTTGAGGTTTCTTTCAGAATTTTAAAAGAAAGAACTAAAAATTTAAAATGTAAAATCACCCTTATCAATAAGGCTGTTTGGGATAAAAACACAAAAATACCATTGAAGGTGTTTGATAACACAGTTTCCTGCCGGATTGTCGATGATAACCATTCTGCGGCAGGGCCGGATATTAAGATGATCGACTGCATTGCCATTGATGACCTTGTAGCTGAAATAAACCCCGAACGCCTAAATATGATAAAGATGGATATTGAAGGGGCTGAAATAGAAGCTCTAAAGGGTTCTGTAAATACAATAGAAAAATACTCCCCACGTTTTGCAGTAGCATCCTATCATAAAAGGAATACTCAAAAGACATGTTATTGGGTTGAAAACTTTTTAAACGAAAGAGGCTATTCGACTAAAACCTTTTTCCTGCCTCATCTGACTACCTACGGTGAAATACGAGGATAACGAACTAACCTAAATATCAGACTGCTCTTTCAACGCCTTTTCAAGTAATTCTGATACCCCTCTTTGCTCTGCCCGCTTAACAAGATAGTCAATATCAAGCCTTCCTGATTGAACCTGCAAAATCCCTATAACATCATTCCATTGACGCTCGGACACATACCCTCCCAGTTTATACCAGTATAATTTATGAAGTAATACATCCTCCGCACTTGCCAGAAAAATTTGATCCAATGGATCATCAGATAACTGGTATCTGTCTTTGCGTCCTATTTCTTCTTTTGATAAATCATCTCGGCCAAGAATAAACACATCAACCTTAAACATAGTTTTGAGATGGATTACATTGAAGGAGGATTTACGATGAAGTGCGTCAAATATCATATCCTGGTCGATATAGAAACGATCTTTTAAATTATCTACGAGAACTGAAACATCCTCCTTTTTTATATCTGCTACAATATCAACATCCTGAGTGGCCCTGGGGATACCATACAGAGAACTTGCCAGAGAACCACCAATGAAATAGGGTATTTTGAGATCCTCGAATACTTTGGCAATAATTCTCGTAATACTTAATGGTTCCGCTACTGTCATATTAATAACCTTGAAGACCGGGATCCCAGTTAAAAACTCTGATCATCGTCTCCCTGTCAAGCCAAAGTGAAGCAAGCCTGAGCCGCTCTTCCTGCTCTGAGATGTTTTTATGCTGTTTTCGGATACGCACAAGGGCAAGCTGCTGAACTGCTTTTGTCATTTCATTAACTTGAATAAGCTTTTCATGCGGGGGCATTCTGCGATATCCTTCAACAATTATTTTGTGTATGGCAGGCGATGTATCTGATAATCTGGTATCCGGCATTAAAAACACCTCAAATTATTAACGATTTTCCCTTTTTTAGCACATAACCCCTTTTGCATTCAATGTTTATTATTCATCTTTACCTGGTAAAAAATGTTATTGGGTTGAAAATTTTTAACCGAAAAAGGCTATTCGACTAAAACCTTTTTCCCGCCCCAAATTAACCTATGGTGAAAAACCTGAATAAACAAAACTATCGCTATTTTAGGTCCAATTTTACAATAGGTTGACAGATTTAGTTTTGCAGCTATAATATCATTTAACATCAAATAACGAGGTTTGCAGCATGATAACAGAAAGTGTCACAGTTTCAAATAGAGGGTATATTATTTTGCCCGCCCATATTCGAAAAGAGATGAAGATAAAACCTGGCACCAGAATCCTTCTTAGTAAGGAGGATAACAAGGTTATTCTCCAGCCAGTTTCTTCATTTACAGAAAAAATATCCGGATTAACTGCTGGTTGCTTTGGTAAAGACAAAAATGCAGTTGATGACTACATTGACAATGAAAGAAAAGATAGATGAGCCTGATTAAGCCCTCTGTTTTAAGAAAAGCTGTTTATGGTAAACAAATACTTGTTGATACGAATATCATTATTTACTTGACCGACTTAGTAGAGCCTTACGTTTCATTATCCAGACTACTGTTTGAGATGATAGAAAAAGGTGAAACATCAGCCGTAATCTCAGTTATTTCTATTGCAGAGGTAATGCATGGCCCTTTAAAAAAGGGTAACCTGAAGAATGCCTTTGATGTTAAAAATTATCTCATGAATTTTCCGAATATTCTCTGTCAGGAAATTACCGAAAAGGTTATAACGAATATAGGCATTGATGAAAAGATAGAATGGGCAAATTTGAGGGTAATGGATAGCCTGATAATTGCTTCAGGTGTTTCAAACAATGTTGACCTGATTATATCAAATGACACTCACTTCAAAAAAGCCCTGTCAAAGAATTATATCCTGACTTTTGATGAATAAAACTAACCGAATTCGTGTATTAGTAGCCCTTCCTTCTTTGCTGCTTTATTTAAATTTCTGTCAAAGCATGAAAAGAAAAGATCAGATAATTCACCTTCATTTTGAATGACAAGGGCAGACGCCAGATGAACAGCGTCATACCCCCTCAGGTTATGTTCAAAGATAAGTTCCATGGTGCTATTGATCAACGTTTCATCAACTTTTATCAACCGAAAGTTATTCCATTCCCTCTGGAACTCTGCTCTGGCTTTTTCCATATCGGTTTTTTTATAACGCCCCTCCTGACTGGCACGGTTAAAAGCGGATAACACCTCAGGGTATGAAAGGATCGATGTAAAAACAGTATCGGCTTCATCTCTTGCCAGCCTTGCAATATCCGAGTATTGTTCATCAATAAACAATTTTACAATACTGCTGCTGTCAAAATAGGTAATCACCTTCGATCCTCAACAATCATTTCAGATACAGGTTTATCAGGCATGGCATTTTTAATGGTCTTTATATTTCCAAGCACACCTGTACCCCCACCTAAAAGACCTTTCTTCTGCAAACCATTCAGAAGCTTCTGTTCTTTGCTTTGAATTAATGGCTGCATTTCAACAACGGCTTTCCCGTGTCGCATAATCCTTATAACTTCGCCGCTCTCAACTTTTTTAAGGACACTGCTAAGATTATCTCTTAGTTCTTTCACCCCTATATTTTCCATCTTAAGTACCCTCAATTTATGTACATATTTATGATTAATTGTAGACACAATATAAGTAGATGTCAAAAGATAATTCTCATAGCGCCTGCAGCATAATATGTAACCACGAAATACACAAAACCCACTAAATATAAATTGGCGTTAATTTCCAATATGCATATTGTCATATGTCATGTCATAGGGCACTATTCTGGTTTTTGGTGATTATTCAGATTTGATTCCTACCACATAAAAAAGATGGCTCATGGGGAGTTTAAAGACACCCTTTCTGAATGCCATATCCCACCTTCCAAGGTACTTCATCCAGCCCGGAAAATTTCCTGTTTTGATATAATCCAGAATTGGCACACTCCATAGAGGTCTTGCCCCCGAAGGCTGAACCCCTTTTGTTCCATATCTCCTGTGCAACCTCACATCCCTTGGCCCACTGGGGTCAGGCCACCCAGGGGTATCGATGGCGCCATATTCAGACACCTTTAACCCAGCCTTTTCAAACATCCTTCTAACTCTTGTAATATGATTGTATTTCACCTGCCCATGCGTCCATGGAAAACCGAATAGCCAGTGCAGAAACCTGTGCCAGGGATAGCCAGGCTGAAAGTTATTACATGTTACAAGAAACACATATCTTTTAGATACCCGCTTCATCTCCTTTATTAAGAGCTCCGGTTTATCAAGCTCAGTCCATGTAACAAAATTCCAGGCCAGATCAAAGCTGTTATGTTCAAATGGAGTGTTACAGACATCAGTGCATTTGACAGTCTGAATATTTTTACCGATGCCAAGTTCATCCCATCCATACATCATCTCCATCTCAGGGTTTACCAGTGTTACATTACATCCGGCGAGCCCAAAACCTATGGAGTAAAGTGATCCTGCGGCCTTTGCGCCATGGCTGGGCATCTCTATAACAGTTTTGAGCCCAAACTCTTCAGTCATGATTCTGTGCAGGTTTAAAAGCACATAGCGGTCATAGGTAACTCCAAAGACCTCTGTTTCTTTTTTATTTGTCATTCGATACACATCATATAATATTGGTTGATCAGAAGAAACAAATAATGCTTATCAGGCAGCGATAACACTTATGGTTCCTCTTTTCTGTGAATTCTTTTTGGCTCGTATTACTATTTCCACGTTGTAATTCAAACTGTTTAAAAATCGCAGCAACCGTTCGGTAGAAAAGCCAGTAAGCCGACCATTCAGCAATGCTGATACTTTAGGTTGATCAATTCCCAAAATTTTTGCAGTAGCATGCTGTGTAAGCTGGCGCTCAGCAATAATCTGATTGATTTGACGTGCCAACTCGGCTTTTGCCATTGCTTCTTCAGGGTTAGAGACCTTCAAATCTTTAAAAACATTGCCACTACTTAATTCAAATTCTAAATTTTCATCCATGATACTCACCTTTTATATAAATCTCTTTTGCTCTCTTCAGCCTGGAATTAATAATATCCATCTCCATTTTTGGTGTTGATATCCCCTTTTTGGATTTCTTTTGAAAAGCATGTAGCACAAATATTATATCCTTGAACTGAACAGTATAAACAGCCCTGTAGGTATCACCCTCGAAATCCTCAACAATCTCCAGCACACCTGCCCCTTTAAAACCTTTTAAAGGCTTTGCATGCAAATATTTATCCCCTTTCTGCGCCAGGTATAATGCATATCCCATGACACGACGCACATCGTCCGGAAATTTAATCAGATCATTTTTTGAGCTTCCCATCCAAATCAGTTCTTTCATTTCAACGCCTTAATTATGCCAGATATGGCATAATTAATCAAATGAAACATGAATAGTAAAAATCAGAATTAAACCCACCCCTGCTTCATGTACCACTCCACTGTCTCCTTAAGCCCTTTCACTGGGTCTTTTTCAGGGTTAAATCCCAATTCCCTCTTAGCCTTTTCTATTGAGAATACCCTGTCAGCGAGAGTGGACTCTATGTTCTTTCTGGTAACAGGAGGAACCTTACCTGTAAGAGAAAACACCTTTTCACACAGTGTGGCCATAAAAAGGGCTGCCCACTCAGGCGCATATAATGGAATCCTTTTAACACCCAGCGCCTCCTGTAATATCTTTCTTATATCATCAAAGGGCATGGATTCCCTGTTTGTGATCAGGTATATCTCACCTGCCCTCCCCTTTTCAGAAGCAAGCAGAAGCCCTGTTACTGCATCATCAACATGAATCATTGGAGTAAGCTTTGGTCTATTGCCTATCTTCGGGAACATCCCCTTTTTAGCTAGCCTTGTAAGTCTGAGCATATCACGCGGGTCACCAGGGCCATACACCATTGAAAATCTCACAATCACAGCAGGAAGGGCTTTCTCAGCCACCATGCGCAGAACTTCTCCTTCCGCCTCCAGCTTGCTGCGGCCATAGGGATGATGAGGTTGACATTCAGTCTTTTCGGTTGCTGGCACCTCAGAACATATACCCATCGCAGCAACAGAACTGCAATGAACAACCCTTTTTACTCCTGCCTTGATGGCCTCTCTCATGATGTTCTGAGTGCCACAGACATTAACCTTCATAAACATCTCCTCAGTCACATGGAAATTATTCATGTGACCAAGGGTCGCCATATGAAATATACAATCTATCTCCTCTGCGATATTTTTGAGGCTGTTAATGTCGGTAATATCGCCCTGAACCAGTTCAATACCAGCGCCTTGATAAATATTCCTGTTTCCTGTATCTCTCACAAGACAGCGGCATCTGTGCCCTTCAGATATAAGTCTTCTGACCAGATATGGGCCGATAAAACCTGTTGCGCCTGTTATGAGGTAGTTCAATCTGTAACCTTTCTATATATTTGTGACCTTTTTCCAGTAATAAAAAATCCACGAACCATATTCAGAGAGCACCCATCTTATCTGCCGACCATCTTTCCACCACGATGCCGGATCAAATGGGTCTGTTTTAGCTGAAACAGAAATCACATCAAGTTTACCTTCGTACATCTCCTTCCATATATGGGCCGCACGCCTCGTATGGAACCTGCTTGTTATAAGAATAATCCGATTGTATCCCAAGGCAATTATCTCAGTGCCTACATCCTCAGCCTCTGTATTCGTATCATAGGCATCTTCTGCGCTTATTGCGGTTATACTGTGCCTCGGCACGCCAAGCATTTCAAGTATCCGCATGCTATCTTCATACCATGTGCAGCAGCTTGTAAAACCCTGCGCTTCCAGATACCGCAGAGAATCTGTTTTCCTGTCGCCATTTATGATAATCCTCTCAGCCAGCCCCTTTTTATAAATATCAGCCGCCTCAATAAGCCTAGGATAATATTCAAGGCCTGTGTTTAAAACAAGCGCAGCGTCCGACTTGATCGGTATATCGTCACGGATAAGAAACTCACCCATCTGTTTCAGTAAAACGCTATGAAATAGAAATACAAAAGCTATAGCCAATATTAGCATGACTGCAATAGCCTTTAGCCCTCTTCTCTTTTTAGCTTGTTCAGTCATTTTAATGTTTCACTTATAAAACAGATGCCTCATAACCCTGGTCAAAGAGGGCAGATGCATGAGTATATTTGAATAGGTCTGGTTGGCAAGCGGGCAGGAACAATTCTTATCCTTTATATACCGCCTTACCTTATCTGCATCAGGGCTGTTCCAGAGCGACCCAAAATCATAATTATGGTCTCTCAGATTCCCCATGGATTTATCATAGCCCAGGGTACAGCAGGGCCATATATCACCATAGGGGCTCATGTGGGCATTTGATATGCCTGCATAACATGGGATTACATGTCTGTTTTCCTCCATTATTCGTATGGCAAGATGATAGTAAACCAGACGAAAGGCATTATTAATGCGCTGAAAAAACGAAAGGCTCTTTTTTCTTCCATCAATTTCTCTGATAAAGAGATCAATAGCCTTTTTGTATGACTCGATCCCTGGTGTTATAGGATCTTCCATATTAAACATCTCAGACCTTTTTTCAGCGATCTCATTCCTGTAGCTGTCGGGTTCCATACTCATTGCAAAATGTGAAATCTCTTCAATGTCATTTACATTCCAGCTTGAAATAACTGTGCCCAGCTCAACATGAAGATTGGAATTCTCCTTTTTCATCCCTTTCAATCTTCTGAATGCCTCTGCAACCTTTTTGTAATTTCCCTCAACTCCCCTTATATAGTCATGTCTTTCTCCTGCATGATCAAGGCTTGGTTTGATTGTAAGCTGGATCTCCGGTTTTATATTTTTGATTATATCAAGAATCTTCCTGGTCTCTTTCTCAACTGTATCAACAGCAATTGCGTTTGTAGGGATATGAATGATTGCAGGAGTCAGGTATCTGCATGCAAGCTCTATGATTTGTGACAAATCTTTTCTTAAGAATGGTTCTCCCCCACTTATATTAAACAGATATGTGTGTCCCATTGATTTAAATATCTTTTCTATCTCATCAATAGTAAGCTCTTCATCCCTTTTTGATGGGTTATCCCTGTACAGCTTCCATATGCTGCATGTTTTGCATCTGGACTGGCAAAGGTTGGTTACTGAAAATGTCAGATTCAGAGGCGTTCCGGGTGTCGAAAACCCCAGACTGAACAGGCGGTAGCGGATGATCTTAGGTATTATTTCTTTAATATATCCCATAAAAATAATTCAATTAGAAATTTTATCATTAAGGAGTTTTTCATAGACCTTAAAGGTCTCAATTGCAATATTATCCCATGACATCCGCTCTGCTGTCTCCTTTGCCTCTAGCGACATCTTTGCAAGCTCGTCCTTATTATTAAGGCAATATATGATCCTGGCTGCTAGCGATTCAGCATCCCCTGGAGGAATAACATTTTTATGGTCATTCAAAAGCTCCGGCAACCCGCCTGTATCTGAAACTATCATTGGTTTATTGAATGCCATTGCCGCCGCGCCAACACCGCTTTGTGAATCGAATTCAAGGTATGGCAATATTACAAGATCAGAGGCATTAAAAAAGGCTGCCACCTCATCAGTATTAATGTAATGGAGATGTGTATCAACATGTTTAGAGAGGCCATTTTCATCTATGATCTTTTGATATTTGTCCCAGGTTTCCCATAATCTGCCTGCAATGAGAAGACGTGCATCAGGTACTTCCTTAATCACCATTGCAAATGCCTCAAGTGCAATATCCAGCCCCTTATAAGGACGTATTGCCCCGAAAAAAAGGATAACCTTAGCCTCCATACAAATGCCCAATCTTTTCCTTGCATCCTCACGGCTCATCTCTTTTCCACTATTAAATGCAAGAGGGCCATGTGGTATCTGGCTTATGCTCTCCTCATTTATATTGAAATGCTCAATAAGGCTAGCCCGGTTTGCTTTTGAATGGACTATAAAATGATCACAAAACTTAAAAAGTATCCTTGAACACAGTTCATAGAAAGGGTTTTTCTCATGGCTTAAGATATTATGCACCGTGAACACAACAGGTCTCTTCCTGATTTTAAATATTATGCAGATCGTGAAATATATTATTAAAAGAGGCGGGCTCCACCATTGCGCATGAAGGATCTGCCCGTTTGTTTGCAACCCTTCCATAATCCAGCTCAATGGATTATACCATGTGAGATTTCTTCTTACCCTGGTTGCCAGTTTTTCCTCAAGAGATGGAAAGGTATTATCCTGTTTAAGCGCCCCTCCAGGATAAAGGAATGAAGGGTAAATACTTTTAAAGGAGATAAACTCAGCATCAATAAGCCCTGATATTGCCTGAAAAAATGAGAGACAGTAACTGCTTAACGCCCTGAGCGGAGGCATGGAGCCTAATATTGTTACTGATCTGTTGCCTTGATTCATATTTTTCAATGTTAGTTTCGCTATTTGTTTTTGAACCTGTCGCTCTCACTTTTTTCAAAACGCATCTGGCTTATCTGCTCTGATATAATCCCCATAAAAAAGACGATTATGGAGGTGGTAAAGAGCAGGGCGCTCATGTTAGTGAATCTTCCATATGTAAAAAATGTGACGAGATAATAGATAAAGCCGATAAGAAAGATGAAAAAGCTTACAGGCAAAAAGATCCGGAAGGGCGAATAGAGTGCGCATATCTTGGTGATAATCATAAAAAACCTCACGCCATCACGTGATATACTGATATTGCTTTTACCCTTCTTCCTTTTTTCAGCATTAATCGGCAGATACTTAAGGCTCTTCCCGTTTCGTAAAACACCAAGGGTCATGGTAGTAGGGTATGAATAGGTGTTTGGTAATAGATATAAAAGGCTCTGCGCTATCTCAGCCTTTACTGCCCTGAAACCCGATGTGAGGTCCTGAACCCTGAACTTTGCCACATACCCTGCAAGCCAGTTGAGCATCCTGTTACCAAAACCCCTGAAAATGGAAACCTGGCTTGTCTTTGAACGCGCCCCAACAACCATATCATATTCAGGGAAGTATTGAAGCATCTTTGCAATATCATTGGGGTCATGCTGCCCATCACCATCTATAAAAACAAGTATATCGCCTGATGCTATTCTTATACCGCTCTTTATGGATGCCCCATTACCAATGTTGTATGGGTGGCTGTAAACAATAGCCCCTGCCTCCCTGGCAATTTCCCCTGTCTGATCTTTTGAGCCGTCATTAACAACAATGATCTCAAATTCAGGGTCTATCTCTTTTACCTTTATTATAACATCCCTGATTGTCTCTGCCTCATTATAGGCAGGGATGATCACAGAGACATCTACTCTTTTCATCTCAATCTCCACTTAAGATTAATTGTCTGTGATTAACCCGCCAGGGCCTGTAAACGTATAGGTTTTATTACCCTTTCGATGATGGGCTGTCATTGTATAACCATTATCATCACCCGTAACATCAAGATCCACACCTGGGGAGGTGTAAAAATCAGGTCTCTTGGCAAGGGCAATATCGGACTTAGCATAGGATTTATACTCTACATAATAGGCCTCCTGCGCTGCTGCGGCATTTCTCAGGTCGCTTACCGCAATTGAGTTATATGACCTTATCCTGTATGCTGAAAACTGTGGTATGGCAATAGCAGCCAGGATACCGATGATAGCTATAACAATCATTATCTCAATAAGAGTAAAGCCTCTCTCATTAATCGCCTTCATAATCCCCTCCCAAAAAGGATGCTGAAATGATTTTTTACATTTTCACTCATGTATTATAATAAATCTACATATTTCTTTTTATCAACTCATTAAGACCAATCCCATTCTCATAAAAGAGAGGCATAGTGTATTCCCTGAAAAAGGTTTTTAGCATCTCCTGTTTTTCTTCAGAACAATTATCCTTTACCCATTTATCAAATACAGGCAATGAAACAAGTATATGGGTAATTCCTCTCTTTTTTAGAGATGATAATATCATGTCAGGACTATTCGATGTCAGTATAGCCCTTGTAAAAAGCGCATCATCAGTCACATAATCCCTGTCACAATAGTATCCCCTGCGCCCGAGATAGACAAAGAGGATTTTTGAATCCTCAGGGAGGGTTTTATTTACAAATTTCAGGGCAGGATATTCAGGGATAAAACCTGAGATATATTCATCACGGGTTATGCTGCCCATGATGTATGGTAATGGTTTTACCCTGCCAAAGAGTTCCACGCCATAGGAAACATTCATAGCAAGGGAGATTAATAAAAGAAGAATAACAGATACGCTCCCAATAGACCTTGCAAAACCAGATGTCATCTCCCTGCTGATTTCAAACAGGTTCTTTACACCCAGAATAGATAACACAATCAAGGGAGGTATAATCGGAGATATGTATCTGATCCTCATCGCTGTGGTAAACATGGCTATCAGAATATACAGGAAGGAAAAGCTGACAATAATCAAGTTTTCCCTTCTTATGGTAGCAGGGATATTTTTTTTAGGGAAAAAGGCAAAAACAGAAAATATAACAAGGAATGGATTCAGCCTGCCGTCAAACAATCTTGGCTCATCATCTTTCCCCTGAAAAAAGATCCTTAAAGGGAGCATGGCAATCTCAAGGCCGGATTCCCCATAAACAATACCTCTGTATGTTAACTCTCCCCTGTTCTGGTCAGCTCTTTTTTCTGTAATCTTTTCACTATTTTCAACTGACCTTTGTATCGGGGGATTAAAGACATTATTATAAAGCGGGTAGATGGGGTTTTCTTTCCAGTGGTAGTTTCTTATCATCCAGGGAGAAAAAACCGCAATGGCTGTAAGGAAAAAGACCATAAAGTGCAATATTGAACGAGGCATCAGCCTCTTTTTATCACAAGTATGCCTTGAATATAAAAACGGGACGAATAATGAGATGAGCGCCAAGGAGACAATGGCGCTGTATTTTGTGCCAAGGGCCATCCCGCACATTATCCCCGCATAAAAGAGATACCTTTTTCTGAAACCTTCATTGAGCCATTTAATAACAAGTAATAATGAGGCGAATGTAAAAAATATCACACCAAGGTCAACATAGGCGGTTATGGACAGTTTTACTATTACAGGTATGGTGGTAAAAAGGAGTGCCCCTGACAGGCCGTAAACTGTGCCTGCCCTCTTTTTCAGGTATCCAAAAAGCAACCATGCAGTAAAAATGGCAAATATAAAATGGATAAATTTAGGAGCAATATCGT
Organism: Desulfatiglans sp.; assembly: GCA_012513605.1. Classification (NCBI taxonomy): domain Bacteria; kingdom Pseudomonadati; phylum Thermodesulfobacteriota; class Desulfobacteria; order Desulfatiglandales; family Desulfatiglandaceae; genus Desulfatiglans; species Desulfatiglans sp. The sequence continues at coordinate 20,948 of JAAZBV010000033.1, forward strand.
TTCCAAAATATAGGGGGATCATATACAGGAGATCAAGATTCATAGGGAAATATGAAAAGTCCATATATGGGATTTCATATATGCCACCATGTTTGAGATACAACTTTGGCACTGCAAGGTGGTGAACCAGTTCATCCCTGCTTACAGGCGGGACTAATGACATAATAATTACAGATACAGAGACTGTTATCAATAAAAGGGCAATGAGAAAAATGGCATTTTCTCTATTGAAAAATCTGGCATAAAAAACAGGTTCTTTACTTATCATTATATATATTTTTTAAATAGTTCATTAACTGCTCGCACGCAAACCATGCAAAAAACCCGGATATTTATAATATATCGGCAATAAAACGATTATTATAAATCCTTATCTTTACCTGTAAGAAAATTCCAGAAACAGAGCATCCCTATAAGAATAATAACTATAAGTATATAGGCGACCCCTTTTGTATGGGTTAAATAATCATAAAGCGTAAAATATATGGTTTCCATAATGCTGTTCTCTCATCTGACAGGCTTAATGAGTCTCTTTATACTCCGGGTGGCTATATAAAACAGGCATCCGGCTTACTATAAACTTAAAGACAATCAGACCGCAGGTTAATAGAAAGACTGATATCCCGATCTCCATCCAGTGAGGAAAATATCTCTCACTTGCAGGGAGATGCCAGTTAAAGGCAATAATGCATATATTGAGCCTGTTAATGATGATGCCCAATACGGTCCAGCCGGCGGTCCATCTTATTAATGTCAGGCGCCTTCCTCTTACGCCTGTTGCATAAAGCAGGCACGGCAGCAACACAAAACCCAGGAGCTCCACCAGATACCAAAGACCATACCCTGTTAAAAGATAGTGCCAGTTATTATCCGCTGAAATCCCAAAAACCTTTATGGCAAAATAACCTGCCAGCACCCATGATGCAGCCTTACCAAAACCAAGCGCAATCTGATCTTTTTCCTGCCTGTGTGCCTCGCCGAGTTTATCCGCAAAAAAATGATGACAAAATGCGCCCTCAAACAGTACCATTGATAAACCAGCAATTATGGCAGATATAAAAAAATATACAGGGAGATAGGAAGAATACCAGAGAGGGTGCAGTTTTGAAGGGGCTATCAGAAACAGGGCGCCCAGGGAAGACTGGTGCAGGGTTGAAAGTATTACACCCAAAATGGTCAAAACAACTGTAAGCCTGTGCACAAGATTCCTGAGCTTTCTCATACCCAGCCACTCTAGTGCAGCAGGTGAAAATTCAAGAAAAAGCACAGTAAGGTAAAGGAATACGCATAAACCAACCTCAAAAAGGACAGAGGTGGTTCCCTGTTGCATGATAAAGGGATATGGCAGCCGCCACGGTATTCCCACGTCATAGTTCAATGCCACAACCACAAGGGCATACCCCAAAAAAGCGGTAAGTATAGCTGGTCTCACTGCTGCATGATACTTTTTCAACCCGAAGATATAAACCGCAGCAGAGGATACAAACCCTCCCGCAGCAAGGGCTACACCCGTAAGCAGGTCAAGACCAATCCATAATCCCCATGGATTATAGTCAGTTAAATTTGATACTCTTGCCAGCCCCCCTGTAAACCGCATTAAAGTTAAAACAAGACCCACCAGGACAATTGCACCTGTTATAAGGTTAAAGGGCGTTAATATCGATTTAGCGGTGTTATTAGCGTTACTGAGCATAAAGAACCTCTATTGATATACCTCTAATCATTTGTCTTTGCTTATTCATACAAAGAGACCTTTTTTTTGTCTCTCCCGGCCGCTTCAACTGCCTCTTTTTTCTCCCTTTCTGCCAATTTTTCCTTTCGCCTGTTGATAGCATATATCCCTGTTAATAATACAGTCCATAAAGAGGCAACCACAGGGACTGCACCCAGCGCACCGGCTGTAAGCTCAGGGGCCGGGGTTATTCCAAGGTCTTCTCTCATGCCCACATCCTTAAAGGGTAGACTTGATATGTAGAGCCAGCTTGTCCCGCCCATTTCATGCTCACCATAGATGTGATCAATGTATCTATCAGGAAATTTACTTATCCTTTCACGGGCGTATTTTATAAGGGCATTGCGTTTACCGAATTTGAGCGCCCCCATAGGGCATGCCTCAACACAGGCCGGGAGTTTGTTCTCCTTTATAAGATCATGGCACATGGTGCATTTCATTACACGGGGGGTATAGGGCTCATCATATTCATAGGCCGGGATTTCAAAAGGGCATGCTATCATGCAGTATCTGCAACCTACACATACTGAAGGGTCATACACAACCGAACCTTCCTTTGTCTTTTTGAAGGCTTTAACAAAACAGGCAGAAGCACATGCTGGCTCCAGGCAATGGTTGCATTGTAATTTGATAAAAACAGGAGACTTATTCTCTTTTTTATTTTCATACCTGTTAACAACTGTTAATGCCTTTGCAGTCGTCCTTCTTTTCTGGTTCAGTACAGAAAGGTCATCAAAGGGCTTAACAGGCGCGGACAATTTATTTACAGCATTACAGGCCTCTTCGCACTGTCTGCACCCTATACAAAACCCGGAATCATATAAAATACCATAGCAGTCGGGGTAGCCTTTAAAATGTTTTCTTGCCCCGTGGGCAGTGGTACTTATCAGTGAAGCGCTTCCTGCAGCGCTTACCCAGCCTAAGAATTTCCTACGTGATATGGACATAAAATAACACCTTAAAACTCATTCAGTTTTACCTTCTATAACTTTGTGACAATCCACACACCCCGTGGATCCGGGGGATTCAATACCCATAAAATCATGGCAGCCTATACACTGCTGGTGATAAGCTATATTAAGGCCTGGCCTTGATAGATCCTGACCATCAGATAAGCTGTTGTGACAGGCGTCGCAACCAAGGGCTTTACCTGGTGGGCTGTAATGATGGCAGCCAAGGCAAATGGTCTCTTTTCCATTGTGAAAGTGGGTTGCCAGTTTACTTTTATTTATACCAAGCAGCAAAGAATCTATGATCCGCCTGTGTGGCAACTCGACCGCACCATACCGGGCAGATAATTTGTCAATAATTACTACATCAGCTATATCCCTATCCTGTATGTCTTCTGATTTATTCATTAACGCTTTACCACCCTTGTGTTTAGAGGGCTCCATATGGCATTTCAGGCATATTGCGTTGAAATTTTCACCCTTTCTCATGACCCTGTGGCATCCTGCACACTCCTTATCCTTCTTCTTATCCTCATGACAACCGACACAGCTCTTTTTATTTTCAATTTCATGCATTGCATGCTCGGCAGTGAGCATTTGCCCCTGTTTTGAACCATCAGCAGTATGACATTCGGCACATGAGCCTGATCCAGAGCGAAGAGGTATATCACATTTATCAAGATATTCCCTGTGTATCTCATGATCAAAGTGAACAGGGCTCATTTTATGGACAGGTGTGCCCCTATGCTTATCCAGATCTTTTTCTCTCTCCTTCATAATTTCAGGCTTTGCCTGATTTGGTATGGGGAACTCCCCGGATTTGGCTGTTTCCTCTTCACCACTTCTGGTATGACAATCACTGCAATTGACAGGCCCCGACATCTCCCTGTGGCAACCGATACAGGAAATATGTGAGGCATTTTTCATGGAAATGATTTTTTTTCTGTCTGTCTCCTTATGGCACTTCCGGCATGATGTTTCTTTACCTTTTACATGGTGACAGGTGCCGCACTCTTTGCCGGTTATTTCAGTATGGAGATCATGCAGAGATTTATCGAACCTTTTTGTTTCAAGGCGGTCGCCCCCCCCCAACATGTCAAAGGTAAAAACATCAGGACTGGTTTCTATGCCTGAAATATCCCCTTGTCCCCCTTTTGTCAGGTTTACCCCGATTGTTAAAATAAAAGCCATACAGGCAATAACAGCAAGAGATTTAATATATTGATACCTTCGTTGTTTCATCCTATGTCCTTATGCAAGTATTGCCTGATATATAGGGCAGGAGCCAATAGAAATGATAATTATAAAAAGACCAATGGTCTTTTTATCATTTTTATCTCCCCAGGAATTATGTAACAGATTATATTCCTGGGTTCAAGGGTTGTTTTAAGAAGCCGATTGCCCAGCTTATGTAAATCTTTTATCCTTTTTAAAAGCCTTCAACCCCCTGTCTTGTCCGGTATATTATAAAATTCTCTCCCCTAAGATGGTAACTTATCAAGGGATTTACCCTGTTAAAATAAAAAATCACTGTTATGATAATTTTTCTTGATCTACAATCTCATTTTTCTTATAGTGCCCCCCTTAAAAATTTAAGTTCTTATAAAAAACTTAAATATCAATGCAATTACCCGTAAAGTTACAACATGGATAGTTGCAGGATATAATGTAAACATATGGAATTGGAGTAAATATTGTGCCTATACAACTTGAAGAATACATAGAACCTGAAATATTTGAAAAGATCCGGGCCTTTTCAGCAAATAAGGAGACCCCTTTTCTGGTTATTGATACCTCTACTGTTATGCGCAAACTGGAAGAGCTGGAGAAACTCTTTTCCTATGCAAAGATCTATTATGCTGTTAAGGCAAATCCTTCAATTGAGATCCTTACCCTTCTGCGTGACAGGAATATCAACTTTGATATAGCCTCCATCTATGAGCTTGACCGTGTGCTATCCCTTGGTATAAGTCCCGACAGAATCTGTTTCGGCAACACCATTAAAAAGAGCAAAGATGTCAGATATTTTTACGAAAAAGGTGTCAGGATGTATGCTACAGATTCCGAAGCGGATATCAGAAGCATTGCCAAGGCTGCACCCGGTTCTAAAATCTATACCCGAATTTTGACTGAAGGCACATTTACCGCAGACTGGCCCCTGTCCAAAAAATTCGGTTGTCAGGCAGACATGGCGATGGACCTGATTATAATGGCAAAAAATCTGGGGCTGGTTCCATGCGGGGTCTCTTTTCATGTGGGCTCCCAGCAGCGGGATATCGGCGCATGGGATGCCGCCATTGGAAAGGTAAAGGTTATATTTGAAAGACTCATGGATGAAGATGGGATTGATCTTAAAATGATCAACCTTGGAGGCGGATTCCCTGCAAATTATCTTACAAAAACAAATGAGCTTGAACTTTATTCACAGGAAATTACACGTTTTCTTACAGAGAGTTTTGGTGAAAACCTGCCTGAAATCATACTGGAACCGGGCAGATCACTGGTAGGCAATGCAGGGGTTCTGGTCAGTGAGGTTGTATTGATTTCAAGAAAATCAAGGACAGCGCTTAACCGCTGGGTCTATACAGATGCGGGAAAATTTACAGGCCTGATAGAAACAATGGATGAAGCTATCAAATACCCCATATACTCCGGAAAAACAGGAGAACTGGAAGAGGTGATACTTGCAGGGCCCACCTGTGACAGTATGGATATATTATATGAAGACTATAAATATCCCCTGCCATTAAACCTGGCAATCAGTGACAGACTCTACTGGCTATCCACAGGGGCATATACCAGCACCTACAGCTCTGTTGAATTTAATGGATTTCCACCTTTGAAAACATATTTTATATAACCATAGAGTTTTCCATAAGCTTATCCGGCACCCTGGCAAGGCGACTTGTCAGGGTGTTTTATTTTAAGAAAGGCCAGTGGCTAGTAGAGTCGGTCCAGCAGGTATTCATTTAAAGAAAGCAGGTTATTCCTGTTTTCTGAGGCAGGTAACCCCTTCAGATGTTTTGCTGCATCTTCTATGTATGCCTTTGCCTTGGCCTTTGTCTTTTCCATGCCCCCGCTGTTTCTTACAATATTGACAAGATCCCGGTAATCCTCCTCTTTTTCGCTGCCCTGTAAAAGAAGGGCCTCAAATCTCTTCACATCATCTGCTGTCATGTCAGGGATGGTGTAAATGAGGGGCAGTGTGACCTTACCCTCTTTAAAATCCTTTCCTGCCGGTTTTCCAAGCTCGCCATTTGATGACGAGTAATCAAGCAGGTCATCTATCATCTGGAAGGCGATCCCCATACTGAGCCCGAAATTTTTAAGTGCTTTAGCTGTTTTCTCATCTCTCTCTGCTGCAACAGCGCCTGCCTCACAGCAGACAGAAATAAGCTCCGCTGTCTTTAATGTGATGATATCAAAATACTCCTCCCCTGTTAAACCCCACCTTCTGGTACAGATAAGCTCCTTTACCTGCCCTTCAGTCATGCGTACTGCTGCGTTATTAACGATAGAGAGGATATTGAGGCTTCCTGATTCCATGGCAGCATTGAATGCCATTGAAAACATGTAATCACCTGTAAGTACAGCGGCTGGATTCCCCCAGAGATTGCCGGCAGATGGCTTTTTGCGTCGCATATCCGCATTATCAATAACATCATCATGGAGCAGGGATGCGCAGTGGACAAATTCAAACATGGTGGAAAGGCGGTAGATGTTATCCTTTTTATAACCGCACATGAGCGCACTCAGGACAAAGAGAAGCGGACGAAGCCTCTTGCCCTCGCCTAACAGAGAGTGGCTGCATATATCATTAATAAGTGGCACGCCTGAACTGAAACCCTTAATAAGCTCTTTTTCTATCCTGCTATAGTGGTCATTAAACCTGTCCAGGTATTGTTTATTTACTCCCAAATAAAATTCTCCTGCATAATCAACTTATTATTCAATTAATCCAAATATCAGACAATCTCCCCCACCAGGTCATAGGGATTAGCCTCAGTTACAAGCACATTCTGTATCTCACCGATCATCCCTTCCCCGCTGTTAATAAGCACCTGGGTATCAACATCAGGCGCCATCCTGATGCTCCTCCCGCTCAAGAGGAGATCTGTCTCCTTTGAAAACCCCTCCACAAGGACAGGGATGGTCTTGTTTATCATCCCCCTGTTTTTTTTAAGGGATATGCGCGCCTGAAGCCTCATTATGGAATCCCTTCTTTTCTTTGATACCTTTTTATCGGGTATACCCTTCAGCCTTGCCGCATGGGTGCCCGGTTCAGGACTGTATATGAATGTGCCGAGGTGATCAAATTCCACCTTTTTTACAAAATCATAAAGCTCCTGATACGCCTCATCGGTTTCGCCCGGAAACCCGACCATCATGGTTGTCCTGAGGCTGAACCCCCTTTTATATGAGCGGACACGTTCTATCAATTCATAAGGGGTCTCCCCTTTTATCTCCCTCGCCATTGTCTTCAGTATCCTTTTGTTTACATGCTGAAGAGGTATATCGAGATATGGGGCTATCTTCTCTTCCCTGTCCATAAGCCCAAGAAATAAATCCCTTATCTCGTTCGGGTGTGAATAGAGCACCCTTATCCACTCTATCCCCTGGATGGGAATGAGCTCTTCAAGCAGCCTTTCTATGCCACAATCCATACCAAGGTCAGAGCCATAAACAGTGGTGTCCTGGGCAATAAGATTAATCTCCTTTACCCCCCGGTCTCTCATCGCCTTTGCTTCCAGCACAATAGACTCAACAGGCCTGCTTCTTAAGGGGCCCCTTATGGCAGGGATAGCACAGTATGTACACCTGTGAAAACAGCCCTCCGCTATCTTTATATATGCAGAATAAAAAGGGGTGGTCTGCACCCTGGGTAATTCATGGTCTGCAATAAACTCCGGTCTGCCTATGTAAAAAGGGGCATTTGAACCGGTTGACTCCACAAGTTCTGTCACCCTGTTCAATTCACCAGTGCCTATCCATCCGTCAACCTCCGGCATCTCCCTCTTGAGTTTATATCCGTATCTCTGGACAAAGCAGCCGGTCACTATTACCTTTTCAAGCCCTCCCCTCTTTTTAAAACCAATCATCTCCAGTATAACGCTGATGGCCTCTTTTACTGCCGATTGCAGAAACCCGCATGTATTAATGATTCCTATATCAGCATCATCTATGTCTTCTGCGATAGGGTACCCCTGGGAGGATAAAATCCCCAGGATATTTTCACTGTCAACGAGGTTTTTTGCGCAGCCTAAGCTTAACAGGAATATCTTTTTTTTGGTGTCAGCCATAACAGTGATAAGAATTTGTTATTTATATTTATCAAGGCTTACTGTTAATCTTTTAAGAAGTGTCATGCTGAATCTCTTGAGAAAGAGGAGCTGCAAGTCCTTTGAAGATTTATCAAGGAGCATGGAGCTTATCTTTAGGAGTATACAGTCGGTTTCTGCGGTTACAGTCGCAACCCGTGAATCACCGCTCAGGTATGCCATTTCACCGAAGCATTCACCTCTCTGTATGGTTGCTATCGTAGCATTGTTCTTTTTTACCGTCGCCCTGCCGCTTAAAATCACAAAGAAGGAATCATCTATTTCACCCTCATTCATTATTACATTTCCTGCAGACACCTTGATGATGCTTGCGGTATCGAGTATCCGATGCACCTGATCCCTGGTAAAACTGCTGAAAAACTGGATATTGTGTACATAATCTATTACATCATCCACCTTTTCTTTTTTGGTGACAACATCTTTGAGCCCCCTTAGGGCAATCCTTAAGTCATAGGCAAGGTCCATACAGGTCTGGTAGCGCCTGTTTTTCTCCTTGGCAAGGGCCTTACGCACAATATCATCCATTACCTTTGGAATCTCCGGACGCAGCTCCTTTACGGGCACAGGGCTCTCGTTGGTGATCTTGTACATGATCGCAAAATGGTTATCGCCGGTAAAGGCCTTTTCACATGTAAGAAGCTCATACAGCACGCAGCCAACCGAAAACACATCGCTGATGCTGTCAACCTCCTCTTCCCTGATCTGTTCCGGCGATATATAGCTTGGTGAACCGATGATCTCATTTGAGATAGTATGATCCGCCTTGATCTTCGCAATGCCGAAATCTGTAATCTTTACATCACCCGATTCATTTATCATTATGTTTGAGGGCTTTATATCCCTGTGGACAATCCCGTTCTGGTGGGCGTAATCAAGCGCCTTGCAAACTGTCACTATAATCTCAGTCACCTTTGTCAGCGGCAGCATACCATCTTTCAGGCAGTATCTTGACAGGGTGTGCCCGTTAACATACTCCATTGTGATATAGCAGAAATCTTTGTACATGCCTGCGTCATAGATGGCAACTATATTGGGGTGCAATAACTTGCCTGCAGACTGGGCCTCCCTGAAAAAGCTCTCCCGGTATTTTTCTGCAATCTCGCTGCTGGCCTCAGAATGGGGACGAGATATCTTGATGCTGACATCTCTTTTAATATAGGGGTCCCTTGCCCGGTAAACAATACCCATGTTCCCCTGGCCAAGTTTTTCTGTGATCTCATACCTGTCAACCATCTTGATATCATCAAGATCCCTTATAAAACTCTGATCAACAGGGCTTTTAACCCTCTCCTTTCCGAGAAGTTTTACGCTGAGCCACCTGGTTAAACCCATCTTTTCAGGTTCAGATGTATTTTCGCTCTCTTTTTCAGCCAAATTGATTTTTCAACCCCTTATATTAGTATTGAATCTCAATAACATAGAAAAAATAAAAAGTATATTAACATTTAGATGGCTTTTTTATTCCTTAATTCCCTAAGTTTCTCTGTCAGGATCTCTTCTGTATTCATCTCAGGGCTTTCTATTATAAGATCAAGAAGCATCTCAAGCGCCTCCCCCACCTTTTGGCACTGACCTATGCTGAGGATTGCCATGACCTTTTTACCATCCAGGGCCAGGTCGGAAATATTTGTTACTGTATTATGCGTCATCATATCAACCCGCTCTTCAAGATGGTTAATAAGCGCCAGTTTGTCATCATTCTTACCATGTGCAATTATATCTGCCCTTCTTAAGGCTATAAGATCACTGATATCTTCCCTGCCTGCCCGCCTGATAAGGCGACGAATGGCTGAATCTGTCCATGACAGATTGTAATTAACCATATGATTAAGAACAAGCCCTGTGACACTCCTGATCTCATCCCTGCTGAACCTTAACCTCTCCATAATCTCTTCGGCCATCTTTGCGCTAACTGCCTCATGATTATAAAAATGGATTTTACCCTCCACCTCCGCCCTTACACGGGGCTTGCCTATGTCATGTAACAGTGCGGCAAGCCTTAATATCTTGTCAGGGGGGGTGTTATCCACTGTGTCAAGGATATGTTCAAACACTGTAAACCTGTGGCAGAGGTTCTGCCCCATGCCATAACCTTCAAGGAGTTCAGGGATAATAAATTCAAGGAGACCAAATTTCTGAAGCATTTCGAGCAGGCCTGATGGCCGCGCGCACATCAGAATTTTTATCAGCTCATCCCTGATCCTCTCATTTGATACCTGTGTAATTAAAGGGGCAAGCGCAGGTATAGCATTAAAGGTATTTTTATCGATCTCAAAACCCAGCTCACCGGCTATCCTTACTGCCCTAAGCATCCTCAGGGGGTCTTCCTTAAACCTCTCAGCCGGGTCTATTACCGCCCTGATCCTTTTTGCCTTTATGTCTGATGCACCATAAAAGGGGTCAAGTACAATGGATTTTAGGGCATCATAGGCCATTGCGTTTATGGTAAAATCCCTATGGGCCAGATCACTCAAAATATCCGCCTTTTTACCCTTAATACCCCTCATGGAGGTCACCTCATACTCTGTGGTTGAATCAACCAGGGTGACTGTCTCATGCTTTAATGCGAAATGGGTAATATCCCTGAAGAGAGATTTAATCTCATCAGGCACTGCATCAGTGGCTATATCCCAGTCAATGGCCGTGCGCCCGATAAACTGATCCCTTATGGCCCCACCCACGACAAAAGAGCTGAAACCCATTTTATCCAGCCTTTCCAGTACAAAACCCACAAAACCGGGGATTTCTATTTTGATTGGAAATTTATTTAGATTTTCATTTGGAGTATTGATCATTAAAAACGGCCTTATTATACATTGGTGTAAAAACAATATCTTTTTTTTAACCACGGAGAGCACGGAGAACACGGAGTAAAAGCTTAAAAGATAAAATCTCCGTGACCTCCATGGTTAGATAAAATGGCGCAGATCATATATCACTGAATTAACAAAATAAACTATTTAGATCCAATTAATTGTTGTAAATAATTTTAAATATAATAAATATATACCAATCACTGGTCATTCAGGGAATAGATATTTACCATATTTATACTGTCATGGAAATGGATCAAAGAACTGCCCCAAAATTATTTTATGTAATCCTCTTTATATTCCTGGGGTTATTCTCCTGGCTCTGCTGGGCATTTATCTCAGCTATCGTGCTTGGCCTTGTTATAGCAAGCGCATTCTACCCGCTCTACTCGTGGTTCAGGGGGCTATTTAAGGGCAGGGAGGTCTTCAAGGCCCTGGCTATGACGATCTTTGTTTTTCTGGTTTTGACTATCCCCATAAGCGGATTTGTAGGCAGCCTTTACACTGAGGCATTAGGGTTATACAGCAGGACAAGGGATTCTGTCTCTATCCAGAAGATGCAGGAGATACTTGAGAGTGATTCCATATGGGTAAAAAGGCTTCACAAGGTGAGCGAATATGCCAACATCAAGCTGGATCCTCAGAGCATACAGGAGACAGCAGCGAGTATGGGTAAAGACCTTGGTCTTTTTCTTACCAGGCAGCTCAGTTCATTTGCCACAAATATCATGGGTTTTATGCTTGATTTTATGCTCATGCTGCTCATCATATACTATCTTTTCAAGGATGGAGAAAGGCTGAATAATTATCTCCTTTCACTCCTTCCATTTCCCCGCTCCCAGCAGGAATTGATACTTGCCAAATTCCATGAGATGGGCAGGGCAATAATATTCGGAAACGGGTTATCAGGCATTATACAGGGGATACTTGGCGGTTTTGCCTTTTATTTTTTCGGCCTTGGCTCTCCCTTTCTATGGGGAACTATAATGGGGTTCCTGGCCTTTTTGCCTGTAATTGGTGCCTCTGTTGTATTTATACCTGCAACACTGATACTGCTTATACAGGGCGAGATTGGGGCAGGCATAGGGTATTTGATATATAATGCCGCATACAGCATTGTTATAGAATACTTTATTAAGCCAAGGCTCATCGGTAAGGGTATGAAGATGAACACCATATTCGTATTCATAGGCATACTTGGGGGTTTAAAGCTCTGGGGCATCCTGGGCATAATATACGGCCCGTTTATTATAACTATTATTTTTACACTCTTTGAGATCTATAGACTCGAATACAGGACAATGAAGGTTTGAAAATATCTTTTCTTAATAATACAAATTAATTGATAAAAGGAGGGCATAATGGCAATCGGAACCACAATAACCCAGCACATACTTAACCAGCAGAGGGAAAACCCTGAGGCAACAGGGGCCTTCACACATCTTATACATGAACTCATTGTAGCAGCAAAGGTAATATCAAAGGAGGTAAACAAGGCAGGGCTCGCTGACATACTGGGCGCAACCGGAGACACTAATATCCAGGATGAAAAGGTCCAGAAACTGGATGTATATGCAAACAGAATAATAATAGAGAGGATGCAGCATATAGGTCAGCTATGCTGTATGGGATCTGAAGAGGTGGCTGACCTTATAGACATACCAGCAAGATATCCAAAGGGTAACTATATATTGCTCTTTGACCCACTTGACGGCTCATCAAATATTGACGTGAATATAAGCATCGGCACCATCTTCGGTATATACCGAAAAAAGAGCGATGAGACCGATATAAATTTCCTGCTGAATGAGGTGCTTCAGCCCGGGTTTGAACAGGTTGCAGCAGGTTATTTCATATACGGCTCAAGCACAATAATGGTGTATACAACAGGAAAGGGGGTCCACGGATTTACCCTCTATCCGAGTGTAGGTGAATTCCTTCTTTCACATGAAAACATCAGGATACCTGAACGGGGCAAGATCTACAGTGTAAATGAGAGCAATTACCCATACTGGGATGAAAACACAAAGGCCCTTATTGATTATTACAAGACAAAGGATAAAAATACAGGCCGATCATTCACATCAAGGTATGTGGGGAGCCTGGTTGCGGATTTCCACAGAAACCTGCTAAAGGGCGGCATATTTCTCTACCCTGCGGATAATAAAGACCCTAAAAAACCCACAGGAAAGCTAAGACTAATGGTTGAGGCAAATCCCCTTGCCATGGTGGTGGAACAGGCAGGCGGTTATGCGAGCGATGGTAAAGGCCCCATACTTAACATACAACCCAAAGACCTTCATCAGAGGGTGCCCCTTTTCATAGGGAGTAAAGAGGATGTAAAGATGGCTGAAAGATTTCTTAAAGGGGAGAGGGAATAAAAGAAAGGCGCAGGGTGAAGAAAAAACTGGGGGCAAGGCACAAGGCAAAGGGTTTTTCCTTGCGCCCTGCGCCCTGTGCCTTATGCCCTATTTATCCCCCCGTACCATCTCCACAAATGCCTCGATCCTAAGGGCAGTTCTTCTATCGATTGCGCCGGGCCGGTCGCCCTCTATAGTAAGTATAGGGATATTCAACCTTTGTCTGAAAACCATGTCATACAACTGCCTGAAACAGAAGGTCTGGGTATAGTGTATAAGGCCATCCAGCTTTCTTCCCTCTATAGCCTCTGCTATATCCCTTATCCTGGGCGCTGAACCATATGGATAGGTATACAGGGTATATTGTTCTGCTATATCTTCTGTCTCATAAGGCATGCTGAACTGTCGCTGCACCTCGTTAAAGACTACCCTTGTGCCAAGGGATTCTATAAACTGATAAAAATCTGAGAATATGGGAGGCACTCCGAGCACACCCAGCCTGATATCAGCATTAAGCGCCTTTCTACCCTTTGCCTCATCAAGAAACCTGTCTATCTCCCTTTCAAAGCTGTCAGGGTCAGATTTGAAATCAGATGCAGAGACAAGGAAAAGGTGATTTTCATATCCTGTGACAACATTATCAATGCAGGTCAAATGGTCAATCAGCTTGAGTTTCTTTCTTATCCTGTCAAGCCGCTCCTTTTCCATTTTTATAGCTGCCCATGATGTCCCGAGGGCCTTCCTGAAGTCATCTATCTTTTGTTCAACATGCGCCCTTGAGCAGGTTAAAGGGTAATCAAAGGGTATGATCTCTATCCCCTTGAGGCCCATGATCTCTGAAAGGGCAAGTGTATTGCTGCAATCCCCTCCGGTTACTGCAATGATGCGTCTTATGCCATGTTCAAGTGCTGTTGAATAAATACCCTTGATCCAGGCGCAGATATTGCCCGGAAAACCGGCTGATTCCGACCTTGTGACAAGGATATCCGGTTCATCTGCCCCGATAAAGATATTATTGATATCAACAGGAATACAGCCCGCGGCATATATTACCTCAACCGGTATGGTTGAGGTGATGCCTATAATATTGTTTTCAGGGGGGGGCTGTTTCAACTCAATTTCTCTACAAAGTAAAATTTTTCATCCGGAAGCTCAAGACAGGTAAGTTTGTTGCCAAAGACAGCGCCGGTGTCTATCCCAATCTTGTTTTCAGTAATATAGGGCGAGTAAAATGGCGTGTGACCGAATATCACCTTTTTGCCAAAGTTATATTCAGAGGTTATAAAGCTCTCCCTTATCCAGAGCCTGTCCTTTACTGTCTGTTCTTTTATATTCAAACCAGGTTTAAGGCCCGCATGCACTATGTAATAGTTATCCAGTTCAATAAGGGTATGCAGGGACTGGATAAATGAGACATGCTCGGGCGGGATATAGGTGGTACCGTTCACCCTGTAGCTCTCAAGGGTGGTCATGCCGCCATTAACCAGAAATGTCTTTTCATCACCACCGAACAGATATTCCAGAAAGATACTTTCATGGTTTCCCATAAGGCATTTCACCTTTGGGTAGGTAACGCTGAGTTTGATAAGGAGATCAATTACACCCTTTGAGTCATTACCCCGGTCAAGGTAATCCCCTATAAAGATCAGGTTATCTGCTTCAGGGTTCCAGGGTATTATAGAGAGCATCCTTTCCAGCATCTCCCTGCAACCGTGCAGATCACCAACTATGAATGACTTCCCGTTCCCCATTGTAAAAGCTATCTCACATCCTTAACAAAAAAGTGCCCTGCCTGATCAGCAGGGCACATGATTTATTGAACAAAGGCATAAAGGGTATCAGTCTCTGCTGCCTCCAAATATCCTTAAGAGCATAAGAAACAGGTTGATAAAATCAAGATAGAGTCTAAGCGCGCCCAGGATGGCCCCTTTTCTGACCACATCACCATCAAGGTGCGCTGGCTGTGTAACTGCCATCTCTTTTATCTTCTGTGTATCATATGCAGTAAGCCCTACAAATACTATGACCCCGACATAACTGATTATAAAATTAATGGCAGGGCTCTTCAAAAAGATATTTACGACTGAGGCTATTATGATCCCGATGAGACCCATAAACATGAAGTTCCCGATTGAGGTCAGGTCTTTTTTGGTTGTCCATCCATAGATGCTGCATGCCAGAAATGTCAGGGAACAGATAAAAAAGGTACTTGCTATTGATGAGCCCGAATATATCTTGAAGATAAAAGAAAGCGTAACGCCGTTTAACCCTGAATAGACAATAAACAGGGCTGTTGCTGTGGCCCCGCTCATTTTGTTTACCATCCCGCTTATGGAGAATACAAGAGCCAGCTCAGCGATTACGAGTATAAAGAACAGGGGTTTAACACCGGTCTCTCCAAAGACCATTCCCATCAGTGTTTCATTTCCGGAAACATACCAGGCCATAAGCCCTGTAACAGCAAGCCCCATACACATCCAGTTATATACGCTCCTTACAAACTCGTTTACCCTTACATCCGCCCTCTGAAAAGCTGTTATTCTTTCCATATTTAATCTCCTTTCTGAAAAGAGGTTTTTTTATTTTCTAATATAAAACATTAAATGCTATTTTTCAACCGTCTGGTTACTAGGATAAAATCACATTGAGGCGAGATTTGCAATCCTTTCCGCAACAGGGGGGTGTGAATAGTGAATTTTCACATACAGTGGGTGCGGGCAGAGGTTTGAGAGGTTGTCCAGCGCCATCTTTCTTAATGCGCTTATCAGGGGCTTTGAGTCATTAAGGGCATCATGTGCAAACCTGTCTGCCTCCCTTTCGTACTTTCTTGAGATGGCCGTAAAGAGAGGTGATATAAAGATAGCCAGGGGCCCCCATATGACCCCTATTAAAAACAGCCCTGCATAAAAAGGCGTTTCTGTAAATCCGAAGCTTTTATACATTATTTCCCAGTCAAGCATCCGTGCGGCAATGTAAAAAAGGATAAGAGAAACAATACCCGTAAGAACAAACTGCCTTTTTATATGCCCCTTTTTCAGGTGACCCATCTCATGGGCAAGCACCGCAAGTATCTCATCCTTGTCATGGGATGAAATCAGTGTATCATAGAGCACTATCCTCTTGGTTTTTGAAAGGCCGGTAAAATAGGCATTGGAGTGCCTGCTCCTCCTGCCTGCATCCATCTGAAAAATTCCTGTGACCGGCACACCGTTCTTTTCGGCAAGGGCGCTTATGGCCTGCTCAAGCTCTTTATCTTCAACAGGGGTAAATTTGTTAAAAAGTGGGGCAATTACTGTCGGATATAAAACTGTCATAAGCAGTTGAAAGGTAATAAATATGGCCCATGCATAGATCCACCACATTTGACCTGTCAGGTTTACCATCAGGAAAAAAATGGATAAAAGGCCTCCCCCAAGAATAACAGAGATTAAAACCGATTTTATATGATCCATTACCCAGGTCTTTAGGCTGCTTGTGTTAAAGCCATATCTTTCTTCTATCACAAATACGCTGTAATAGCTGAATGGTAGGCCAATAACAGAGGTAATAGCCCCTGGCACAGCAAAAAATATGAGCCCAGCGATGATATAGTTCATATCCTTCAGGTTATTCGACAGCCATGGCAAAAACCCGTATAAAATAATTGCCAGTAAAAATATCATGCCTGAAATAGACCGGATTACTGAGACCCTTGTATTGTCCGCCGTATAGGATGTCATCTTTGCAAGCTTAACGTCATCCAGAAACCCTTCAAAACAGGGAGGGGTCTTCATACCATTTTTTTTGAGATAGGCTGAATTTATTATATCGAGCATTATTTCTGTAACTGAACCCGATATGTAAATAATGATAAATGCGAATAAAAAACTATTGATAGTTATCATAACTCTGTCTTATCATAAAAAAATTATAAAAACTCAGTTTAAAGGAAAACAATTCATCATGGAACGAAAGCTATATATCGTAATGGTCGGTCTTCCTGCAAGGGGAAAATCCACAACGGCCAACAAGGTAAGGGATGACCTGAAAAAGGACTCTGTAAGGGTAAAGATATTCAATAATGGCGACTTAAGGAGAAAGCTCATATCAAACAATACCTCCTATGCGGAGTTTTATGACCCTAAAAATCAGGAGTCAGCAGCCATACGGGAAAGGATATCACTGATAAACCTCCACAGTGCAAAATCATATCTCAGGCATGGAGGCCAGGTGGCCATACTTGACGCCACAAATGCAAGCGGATCAAGGAGGGAGTGGATTGCCTCGCAACTTGATGAGCATCCGGTGCTGTTTATTGAATGTATGAATAATAATGAGGAGATACTTGAGGCAAGCATCAGGCGAAAGGTGGACACGCCCGAATTTGCACACCTTGGTCTTGATGAGGCGGTAAAGAATTTCAAAAAAAGGATATCATATTACCTTAATATCTATACCCCGCTCAAACATGAGAGAAATATAATAAGGCTTGATACCCTGAACAAGAAGGTTGTCCATGAGGAGATAAGGGACACTATCCCCTACTATGACCAGATAAGGGATTTTCTTGTTACCGATTCAGTAAGACACCTATTCCTGATAAGACACGGAGAGACATATTTCAATATTGAAAACAGGATAGGCGGAGATTCAGACCTTACTGAAAAGGGGCATGATCAGGCCAACGCCCTTGGCAGATTTTTCGCAAAAAAGGAGGTGCCCCTTATATTTACAAGCAGCCTGAAACGCACCATGCAGACAGCAGAGCCCATAGCAAAAGGCCAAAACAAATGCACTATCATACCGCTGCCGGAGTTCAATGAGATTGACAGCGGTGTATGTGAGTGTATGAGTTATGATGAAATAAGAGAGAACATGCCTGATATTGACAGGGCCAGAAAGGTTGATAAATATAATTATGTCTATCCTGAGGGTGAAGGCTATGTGACCATGAAAGAAAGGATTACAAGGGGGATTAACAAGGTGCTCTACCTGAGCGACATATCCCGGAACATCGTAATAGTGGGCCACAGGGCAGCAAACAGGATGATACTTTCACACTTCCTGTTCAGGCGCGAGGAGGATGTGCCCTATATCTACATACCACAGAACAAATTTTATTATATCTCTGTTACCCAGAATAAAAAGCTGTTCCAGCTTATGAAATACAGGTAGATAAAAAGCATGCCCGCATAATATTCCTAGAGACATGCCCACCTGTGTTCGTATAGCCAGGGCATCTCAACATATTACCCTGATTCCCACGGTCCCCGTGGGAATGCTCTGTTTGCCATGGTGCCCCGGAAGGATTCAGAAGGCCTGAGATAAGGACATTAGTATCCAGAACAATCTTCATTTTATACTGCAGCTCTTTCTGCTTTCTGAAATGAGAGTATCAATCTCGGATTCATTACTTCCATTCGTACCTTGATAGTTCGGATAGAAACAGCGCTATGTTTTCGCGGACAGCACCTTCGCAAGCTTCGCTCAACCTGGTTGCGCCGGCAAAGGCGTTAGAGCCTGCCTCCGACAGGATAGTTTCTTGCCACAGGATGCTCCCGGATCCGTTTTCAATTAATTTGTAATTGATTGTGATTTCGTTGCGCGTTTTGAAAGATGCCCGGTCTTTGAAACGCTGCGCGATGACAGTCGCCCGCAGTTCCAGATCGCTTTGCCCCTCCAGCACAACGGCCCTGAAGTATTTTGCTTGGTTAAGACCTCTAACGAGAGCGTCGCGTATCTGACTGTTTTTGGCATTTCCGGCCTCCTTCACTTCACCCGAAACCTGTCCCACCCTGACCGTTTTTGTGATGGTTTTACCAGCCATGGGCATATCGAGCGGTACCATCCTACTTGTCCCTGGCCCCGTGCATCCGAATAATATCACAGCCAAAACGCAGACAAAAAAACCGTGGTGCTCAAACGCTTTTATTTGAAAATGTCTTGTCATTTGCCACCCCCCTCTGTTAAAAATTGCGGATGTCTGAAAAGACTACTTCCCGGAGAAGAAGATCGATGGCATCTCTTTGAGAAATCACCTCGGGATTCATTGGATCGCCGTTTCCATGAACGGCATTGGATTTCAAAAGCGCTCCCGACCGCATATCCAAGAGTCCTGCGGTCATCTGATAAGCGTCTTTCATACCATGTGGAAAAGCGTATAACATGACTCCTCCCGAAGCAGCGCCGGTGGCGATGCCCGTTGCGAACCCGACTGAAAATTGGCCAATGCCCT
Source organism: Desulfatiglans sp. (assembly GCA_012513605.1). Lineage (NCBI taxonomy): Bacteria > Pseudomonadati > Thermodesulfobacteriota > Desulfobacteria > Desulfatiglandales > Desulfatiglandaceae > Desulfatiglans > Desulfatiglans sp. The sequence goes on from JAAZBV010000033.1 coordinate 40,356, forward strand.
GTGCAAACAACTTTCCCTTTGACAGGCTGTTTCCGGTAATGCCAATATAGACAAGGCTTGAGCAATGCGTCCGCGCCGCTATAAGAGCAGCGGCCGCTTTTACTTTTTCCATATCGACGCTGTTTCGCAAAAGGGCGCTTTGGTAGGCAAAAGTGGCGATGTGCTGCAAGGCTGAAATGTATTGGATGTCTTGTTCCAATACAGGATCAACATCGAAAGGCTGGGTTTTTATTTCAAAACGGCCTGCAAGGGTCTCGGCGATCCTTTTGGGCGGGTTTTCCGAGTCGTGCAGAGCCCCGCAGACGAAAGGCACAATTTTTTCGCGAACGATCAGGCCATTCTCATTGAAATAGTCGGTAACGGCTTTTAAAACAGTTGCCGCTCCTTGTCGTGAATTCTCTATCACAAAGAAATCGTCATCGCCGACGGTATCTCTCTTGAGACAGACATCGACAAACATCAAGATTCCAGCCTCATCCTTTAACGCCGCGTGTTGTGTTAGCCTTTGGCTGCTTGGTGGTGATACCGCAGCGCAACCCGCCAGCAATAGACAAAAAAGTATCGGATATAATCGTTTCATCTGGCCTCCTTGGGGCAAATTTGCCAACTACGGCGGTAAGGAGCTGGCGGATTTATGGCAACCAATGTCATGCAAGAAGAAAGGCTGCTAAGGCTATGAACTCGATTCAGCATGATGCCAGCCAGTCACCTTGACTGCATGGGTTAAAAGCAGTTTTCGCCTGCTATTTACCGACTGTTTATTTTTGATAACCAGTTATTATTACAAACAATTTTTGATTTTATTTTTCTATTTACCGAAATTGCTACAGATGGCATTTTCGGTAGTTAGGCATTAATTCAGCCCGGATTTTTATTTTTTTTTAATACCATTTGGTAAATATGCTCATATTAGCATTTTTACCAAATGGCATGTTATGCACATCCCATTTCAGCTTTTAAGGCCCACAATAAGGGGCTGGCGGATTTATGCCTACCAATAGCATGCAAAAAGAAAGGTTCCGAAGATTCTGATTTCGGCCCGGCAAGATGGTAGCCAGTCGCACTTAATTGTGATTGTTATCAGTTTATCCAATATCATTGTTTCCGATATTATTTGCCCTCCTTCTGTGTTTGATTTCGGAGAATAGAAAAAAAGGCCATAGTAGACACATTAGTAGATACAGCAGTAGGTTCAGATCAGGAAGTATTAGCATCTTATCTGAAAGCATTACACTTTTCGGATTAATCTTCTCTTCTCTATTCATGAACCAAATAAGTACTCCTGCCCCAATTAAAACGTATAATGCAACTATAAAAATCCAAATCATTTTATTTCCTCTCTGAATCGAGATAGAACTACCGGTTACCCGGTAGCCCTCTCACAGTTCCCTGCATGCGGTTTTCCCGCACAAGGCTCTTCAGTATTACTCGCTTCGTACAAAAGCGATAGTTAATCCCAATATCCTATTATCCGGGGTCGGGGGATTCTGTAATACTCCAGCATCCTCTTAAACCCTTCCCATGTACAGCTTTTCCTCTGACTTCGGCGATTCAGCCACTTGAACATCATTTCCTTTGCTAGATAATAATACTTCCATAGCATTTCAAAATTACCACATACTCCGTAGTAATTCCAGTGTCCTTGTAACTTCTGCCTTAGCTTTGTAAATAGTTCTCTCGTCCCAAGCCTGCTGCGTTCTTTCTTTATCCATACAAGAAGATTGGATACTGCAACTTTAAACTTCTTCTTGGATGTACGCATCTTAACAAGCGGCTTTCCTTCCCTGCTAACGCCCCAGCGGTATTCAAATCCCAGAAAGGTAAATACTTCACTACATTCTGTTATAAACCTGGTAAATTTTATCAGTCTGGTCTTTTCTTTCGATATTTCCAGACCAAATTTCCCAAGTCTTTTTCCAAGCACATCATAAAACCGCTGGGCGTCCCGATGATACTGGAAACATACCACAAAGTCGTCAGCATATCTCATCAACATTACATCTCCTTCACATCTTGGTTTTACTACCTTCTCAAACCAGATATCCAGAGCATAATGAAGATAAATATTTGCTAAAACTGCCGATACTATGCCACCCTGTGGTGTGCCTGTTACAGGATAGATTATCTTTCCATCCTGTTCCAGTATCCCGGCCTTAAGCCACTTCTTTATCAGCCTGAGAAACGAACTATCCTTTACACGTTCCGACAGCATGCGGATCAGCCAGTCATGGTTCAGATTATCAAAGAACCCTTTGATATCAGCGTCAAGTATCCAGCGAAACTTTCCTCTGTGGATCAGTTCGCTGAGTTTCAACGCTGCCTTCTGGGGGCCTTTTCCTCTCCTGTATCCATGACTGAACGGCATAAAGTCCTGTTCATATATTGCTGACAGGATTGATGCTACTGCCGTTTGCACTACTTTGTCTCCTACAACCGGTATCCCAAGTGGTCTTCTTCCTCCGGGTTTGGGGATATAGCGGCGTCTTACAAGCTTCGCCTTATATCTACCTTCCTTTAACTCAGTGACTATCTTTTCAATATTCTCATCCAGGTTGGACTCAAATTCCTTATAGTCAACTGAATCAACTCCCGGTGCTGCTTTCCTATTAATACCAGGAAAGCACCACTTAAGATTTTCCTCGTTAAGGAGGCTGTACAGGTTCCCGAATTTGTGTTTGGGGTCTTCCTTCGCCCTCTTTGCTATTCCCCGCAGTGAGGTTTGCATACGATTATCAGCCTTTCTTATCTGCATATGTTTCCTTTACGGGCTGCGTAATACTGTCATCCCCTTCCCCGGCCTGTTGTTACAGGCACCTGCCTGCGCTGCTGTAGCTTTAGTGTAAGCGTGTGATCGGCCCTACCGTCTCAGAGTACTATGGGATGATCTGACTCCCTTAAGTTCTTCGGTTGTCCTTCCTTTTGGTTGTAACTCCCTACCTCTCTATTGGAGGAAACTTAAGGGTCTCCCAAGTTCCTGATGCTTCTCTCACTACATGCCACGCTCTCTGACCCCGGCAGCCCCTCATGAATCTCGCCTTTTCGATTCACTCGTCCCGGCTTTCGGTTCGTTAAGACCGTCGCCAACTGCTCTTTGCTACTAACGGGGCTGAATTGCTTTAGGAGGGTACGTCCTCCCTGCGGCCTATAGTGTTCCCTGTGTACGCTTCGTGTGGGTCGTTCGGTATATATTTACCACCTATCCTTCCCAGTCACGCAACACTCGGTACGGGCTGCTGGCTAGGCTTTGCCCGATAAAGACTTCCTGCCATTACAAGCTCAAGTGTGACAGGTCACTCTATAAGAAGCACCAAGCTGCGCTTGGCGCACTAACGTTAAGCTAAGGAGCCTAGCGGCCTTATGGAAAGTAACCGTGGCATGCTCCCAAGACAGTTGTTAATATTGATTATGCTCGCCCGGCGATATAGTAGCTAGGTCGCCTTGAGCTTATTGTTATGGAATTTTGTTCAATACACTTTGAGCCTTTTCAGTGACTTCTAATATAATATTATGGCAATTTGCCTTTTCAGATTCTTTTCCTTCTTCATAATCACAGGAGCCTACGTTGAGGTATATTTTTTCTTGATCATATCCATTTTGGCTGAAATATATCGAGCTCATAATTGGCTCCTTTATTTTTTTTAAAAATGATTCTGGTACCACAAACAACTTCCTATTTACTGAGTAGGTTATAGCAGTCAATTTATTCAACTCAGTGTCGTAAGTTGCCGTAATCTTACCAGTTGAATAAGGCTTAAGAAGCGCCTGTGTGATTTCAACCTTTGTAGTGTAAGGAACTAACACAAAATCAGCTGCCGCTTGAGATGAGATAAAGAGTATGGATAAAAGAATATATATAGATTTTTTCATCATTTTTTCTCCATAACTAATTGATAACCGGCCGGGCAGCGTTTTATCGCCCGGTCGGGTTGATTTGTTTGATAATGTTTAAGGCCTCCTCCTCTAATGGTATATAGTTCTTTTGCGAAGAAAACCAAAAACCCATTAGAAAAGGAGAAGGCCAGATGAAATTTTATACAAAGCAACACAAATACTATTGCGGAA